>JASFFF010000512.1:0-3273 GCA_050124445.1 Desulfosarcina sp. | reverse complement strand
CACCTGGCACTCGCTGGCAGCTCTACGTTTGTTGGTATCTTGGCGAACCTCCCGGACCATGGCAGCAAACTCGCGACGCGATATCCCATGCCGGAAGGCGCCAAATAAATAGCCAGTCCCGGCAGTAAGCTTTCTGCCATGGGGTAACGCTTCGATCCGCTGTTTTAACGCATCCAGATCGATGGGCTGGATTTTCTTGGCACCGGGCTTTTGCACCGGCTCCCGGCCATTATTGATCCGCCGCTTCCAGCGCATATAGCTGGGCAAACTGACACGAGCCATGGGAACCAACTCGGCTGCCGGTACACCGTATCGGGTTTTCAATTGGTCTATCTGAGTTACCATGCGCCTGATCTGCTCATTTTTTTTTCGTCCGGTCGTTTTCGGACCGGATGCGAAGGTCGAAGGCCAAATCCTTTAAAATTAATTTTTGTTCGAGCAGTTCCTTCTCACGCCTGAGGTCGGCCATCTGTTTTTCGAACCTGGCTTGGGCCGGGGCGTCCGCTTTCTCCGGCCTTCCCGGCGGCTGGTCGGACAGCCCATCGAGCAGCGCGGACAGGCCACGCTGCTCCCACTTATAATAGGTCTTACGGGACACGCCCAGCTGTCTGGCTGCCTCGGCGGCCGTCATCAGGCCGCAGCGCACCTTCATGATCAGCTGTGCCCGCAGTCGGGCCTGGTCCTGCAGTTTGTTTCCCATGGGCTAGTTGGCTTTGCTCTGGATGGTTTTGAGGCGCTTTTCCAGTTTGACCAGGTTGCCGCCCGACAGCTTCTTGTCGATCAGTTTCTGTAACCGCGACGGTAGTTCCTGGGTCGTCTGCGGCCGTTTGGGGGACAGGGCGGTGAGCATCCCCTCCATGGCCTGGTTCTGCCATTGATCCAAAAGCGACCAGCTGATCGACATCTCCCGGCAGACCTGAGACATCTTCTTGCTTTCCGTCCAGATTGACAATACGGCGGTTATCTTCTCTTGCGGGTTGAATACCCGGCGGGTTCGTTTTTTCATGATCAGCGTCCTTTCCGGCATCGTAAACCAGTTCTTTTTCGTCGTCCACCAACATCTTGACCTTGCCCTTTTCGGCGCGGATAACCACGCTCTGGTCGCCCATGCGGCCCACCATGTAAAACGGATCACGGGGTTTTCCACGCAGGGCCAGCTCCAGAGCGTTTTCCTCCACGCCCTTCTCAAGGGTTTTCTTAAGGGCAGTATCGATCTCGAAGAATCGGTCGGCCGGGCATAAGCCCCCGATGCCCTGGTGGGGGCGCTTGTAGTTGTAATATTTGATCCAGAAGGCAATCCGACCGGCGGCGTCCTCGTAGCTGGTAAACTGAGCGCGCTGCAAAAACTCCGTCAGGATGCTTTTCCAGAAGCGTTCGATCTTGCCCAAGGTCATGGGATGGTGGGGACGGGATCGGATGTGCTTGACCCGATCCTTGGCAAGTTCTTTTTCAAACCGGGTGGTACCCCGCCAGTTGGTGTATTGCCTGCCGTTGTCGGTGAGCATCTCTTTGGGTACGCCGTATTCGCCCACGGCCCGGCGAAAGGTCTCTATGACATTTTCGGCGGTCTGGCTGCGGTAAAATCCCAGGCCGGTGATGTAGCGGCTGTAGTCATCCAGATACCCGATCAGGTAAGCGTTCTTACCGGCCAGGCGAAAGGTCAGGATATCGCTCTGCCACATCTGGTTGGGTCGGGCCCGTTCGAAAAAGCGCGGCTTGGCCGGATTCCTTTTGGGTTTCTTTTTCACCTTTGTGGATAGCCCCTGATCACGCAGGGTACGCCGCACCGTGGCAGGGCTGGTCTTGACCCAAAAGAACCGCTTGAGAACATCGGTGATGCGCCGGATCCCATACTCCGGGTGTTCCTTTTTCAGATCGACAATACGATGGGTGACGGCTGCCGGCAGCTTCGATCCGGCAGGTTGATGCGCCTTGTTCAACAGACCCTGTTCACCGTGCTGCCGATAGCGCTTGCTCCAATGGTAAACACTGTGATCACTGATACCGAACTGCTCGGCGATCAGGGTGGCTGGGTAGCCGTCTTCCAGATACAGCTTGACCACTTTGAGTCGAAATTCAAAGGGGTACGGTGCGCCTGACCGCCTCTGCTTTGCTTTTTTCTTTGGTTTTTTTCTGCGGTGGGGTCCCATGGATGACACTCCTTTCTCCTTAGGTTTCTACACATCGGAGTGTTACCCATTTTTTGCTAAATCAGATTGTCATTAATTGGAAATTAGGACAACTTTCACGGTGAAGCATCACCTTGGGCAAGGATAGGAGATCGTGTCTCTGATTTCAGCCATCAATCATGGTATCTGTGAATTAGCTGAACTGGGAATGATCTCAATAAATCTAGAATTGGCCCAGATTTGATATATGGTGTTGTTACTAAAATCTATTTCAGCAACGACCTAAAGATTGATGATTTTTAAGTTGACATTCTTTTTTATTAGGATGAAAATTGGTTTGTGGGGAAACTCCATTTTAAGACGAACAGAAAAGATGTCCTGATTAATTGCTACCAGCCTATTTTTTCAGTTAAAACGATATCCTACCAGTTCAACAGTAAAGCTGAACACCGATCCCCATCAATCGAATAAAAGCAGGATTTCATATGGAGCGTGTACTCAAAATGTGCATACATAGCTTTCAGTGATATTCTTCCGTGCTGAAAGTCGATGCTCCCATCTGCAAAGCCATACCCTGTAGTCTCTTTATATTCAAAATCCTTTCGTTTTCTGATCGTTGTGCCTCACTTTCCCAAAAGATAGAATAATTATAGTAAACAAATTAAATCCAAATATTCAAGGAGGTGACTATGAAGGCATTTATCACCTTTGCGGTATGCATTTCAGTTGTATTATATGCTGCAATATCTCTATCAGAATCAGATGAAATATGTTGTACGTGGATTAATTTGAAACATATAGAAGGTAATTTTCCCCAAAAGATAATGTTCCACTATGACGGTACTTACGCTACATACAAAGAAATGGTTTCATCGAAAACTCTTTCTAGGGGTACGTTTCAAATAACAAAAAAATGGTCCGATTCAAATGGAGATATTTGGTATCAAATAATCAAGGAAGACTCTAACAAGGGAAAACAATTTCAACTTACAAAAGTAAGCCAAAATGGAAGAAAATTGGAATTTGTATGCAGCAAAGAAAACTTTCCTAGAGAAATAAATTTAAAAAGCGATAGCTATTGTAATTATATACGTTCAGCAATAGATTATTAGCAATCGCCATAACATTGAAAAGTAAATTTTGC
>JASFFF010000511.1:0-3277 GCA_050124445.1 Desulfosarcina sp. | reverse complement strand
AGGCCCAGGGTTCCCAGGGTGCATAGCCCGGCAAATACCAGGGGTACCAAACCGATGAGCACCATCTGCACGTTGGCTACAAAAAGCGCCATCAGCAATATCAGCCCCAATGCGGTGATCGCCATGGTCCCTATTGACTTTCCAAATAACTGGCGGCCCTTATGCCGCAAATAGGTGGTCGGATCATATACGTTGCTGATGTCGCGCATTCGCCTGAATAAGCGCTGTTTGTCAAATTGCTCGCGGGGGGTGATCCGGGTCACCAGGCGCCACCGGCCGCCGGACGGGTCAACCGAGATACCCATTAGCGGCATTGCGGTCGAGGGAATCGCCATTTCGTCCAGTGTGTCGGCGGCCAGCATCTTTAGAAAAGCATCTTTGGCGCTGTGGGCGACGCCCAAAGGAACGCCTTCGCGCTGGATTGTTCTGGATACCGACCGAATGCGGGCGTCGCTCCAGAACTGCCGCCAGGCGTTAAGGTTGTTCATGCGGCGATTGGGCCCGGGGAAAAAGAGAGATGGCGTGGCGGTTTTTTGGATACTGCCGGCATGGGTTTCGGTATCGAGGTATTCCTGCAGCCGATCGCATTTGGCCAACAACGACGTCAAACTGGCGGCTTCGGTAACCAGGTAGATAGTATTGAAACCGTCGGCCTGCCTGTCGGTCAGGTTGATTGGCCAATTGGGGGCTTGCTGGCTGATGTCGGCGGTTGTTCTCAGGTCGGTATCGATCTGGGGGCGTATGAATGCGCTCAGCGTACCTGCAGCTAAGAGGGCCAGCAAGAGGTGGAGCCGGCCGGCGGACATCAACCGATTGACGAACCGGAAAATAGGTCCCCGAGAGCGTGTTGCTGCCGACCAGGGGCCTGGCAGAATTCGGGGAAAGACAAATTGAAGGAAGATGAAGGCCAACCCAAGCCCAATGGCGGTAAGCCAACCCAGCTGTTCAAAAACCGCAATCCCGCTGAATCCAAGTACGCCGAAGCCAAGCATGCTCGTGAGCATTGTCGGCAATGTCACCGATCGAAATTCCCGAACCGCCTCCTGCGATTTGTCGTTTGTCAGACTGGCAAAAAAAATCAGGCAGGTCATGCCTGGCGTCATGGTGATGGCAATGATCGTAACGGCGAATCCCAGAACCATGATGGATATGCTGCCGTAAATCCATGAGAGAAGACAAAGTGCCAGTGATGTGCCGGCCACAGCAGGCAACAGTGCCAACAGTCCTCGGTAAGCTGGCGAAAAAAAGATCAGCAGCAGGATGCACATGACCACTGAGGCCCACATGGCAGCCTGTTTGACATCCCCTGTCACCAAATTCCGTTGGTTGACCGCGTACCGGAAGGGTCCAGCCAAGGTCAGGCTGATCCCGCTTCCAAATTGTTGGCCCACCGTCTTGTTCAGATCTTGCAGGAGTCGCCTGACGGCATTGGCCATATTCGCATCGATGGTTGTATCGGCCAGGGTGGCCAGGATCATTCGATGGCGCCGGTCTGCGGAGGCGAACCGGCCCTTTTCAACGGTCATCCCGGAAAGGGCATTCAGACTGGCCAGCTGGCTCAGGGCAATCTGCCGCAACCCCAAAGGATCCTTGATCGTTTCCAGTTTGCTAAAGCCGACCGCCGTCTCTGCGAAACGCGCTTTGGCAGCGATTAAGGATTGCCGGATCTGTTGCTCTTCCAATCGTGGCGCAACCAACTGCTGCAGTTGTCTCGAGTTGAGAAGATACGGCAGGTGTCTGATAAAGTGGTCAGATAGATCACTGATCCCCTGCTCTACAGAGCGAATCCCGACGCTTTGGAAAAGTCCACTTTGCTGCAACCGGTTCTCAACCAATTCTGAGGCGGCTTCCAGTTTGGGGTCATCGTGCTTCTCTGAAACGATATCAATGGCCATCCGGTTTTGCAAAGCAGCCTGTGCCGTTTGTAGTGCGCCGATTTCATAGGGTCCATTATTGTTGGGAGGTGATCCAAACGGTTCCGTAGTGACATTGGCCGTCTTGAGGGCGGCCAGCAGCAAGAGTCCGCACAGGAGGGTTGCTGCCAGCAGGGGCAAGATATGGATGGATGCTTTCAATGCCATTTTTCACGGATGTTCTGGTGGTGGCAGCCCACGATGAACACGGCCGTTGCAACAGCACCAAAGGCGCCCCATCCATTCGTGGCCACCGCCGTTCCAGCGGATAAGAAGAAAACCATGCTAAAGGAGGAAATAAATGGGGTTCGCCAGATCAATTGTGTCACTCCCCAGGCCAGGGCGCCAATTAAGGCCCACACCGGCACGATGCCTAAGGTGAATCCCAGGTAGTTGGCCACCCCTTTGCCGCCTTTAAAATGATGAAAGCAGGGAAACCGGTTGCCCACGATTAATCCGAGCCCTACCCAGGGTACCTGCCAAACGATCAGCAGCTTTTTGGCCACAACCGCTACGGCAATCGCCCGTGCCATATCAAGCAGCAGTACCATCGCCGCCCAACCGATACCTGCCTGCCGATAAACATTGGTAGCCCCTGGGTTTCCGCTCCCCTGAAGACGGGGGTCCTCTCGGCCGATAATTCGGAACGCCAAAATGGAGAAATTCACTGATCCCGCCAGATAGGCCGCTGCAATCACAACAATGAATATGAGAAATTCACTATTAGGCATGGTCGACCCATTGTCGCACCATAAATGGTCGACTGTCCATGGTTTTGTGAATGGTATCGTTTCATTCTTTGCCACAATGACTTGACAATTGACTGCCGAACGGGTCTACTCAACCATCAACCACCAGCACGATGACAACACCGTGGAGACGTTCATGGGGCTTAAGGAGCACGAATATATCAGGCACACGCTGGAGCGCTACACCAACTGCAAGCTGGACGATTTCTGCAGCCATGTGCTGATTACCAATTTCCGGCAGTATATCAAAGCGTTTTCAGACATCACCGGCTGTGAGATAAAGGAGGGCAATTTTCGCATCGTCAATGCACCGGCACTGGACTGCACCATGATCGATTTTGGTATCGGTTCTCCGCAAGCGGCCCTGGTGATCAATGGACTGGCCTATCTGGACAATTTGAAGTCAGTGGTCATGCTTGGCATGTGCGGTGGAATCGACGACATCTTGGAGGTAGGTGATTTCATAGTCCCCACTGCCGCCATTCGGGGCGAGGGAACCAGTCGCCACTACCTGCCTATGGAATTTCCCGCGCTGCCGGCCATGTCGGTCAACCTACTTTGCATCGGTGCCGTAAAGGCCCGTAAGATCGCCCCCCGTTGCGGTATCGTCTATAC
>JASFFF010000510.1:0-3289 GCA_050124445.1 Desulfosarcina sp. | reverse complement strand
ATTTATCCGCAGGCGCCCCGCAGGAAGTGCCCTTGGGGTACATATGGTCGATATTCCGAGGAATAAATTTTGAGAACAACGCCGATATCGGGCAAATTGGCCATTTATGGATGGGCACCAGCCTAATCGTGATCCGGTTGCCCATGGCAGCCATAGGAAGCGCCAACAACCTGCTCGCCTGCGGCAGGCATGCGCGTTACAGCCGTTGCACGCCTTGCCCCGGTCACGGACCTTATTTTCGAGATAGATTCGATTTCTGATAGCCGTTTTCTACAGGGGGTGCTTTCGAATATCCATTGCCCACCGTCTCTCTCACCGTCTTGAGCACTTTGAGGCTCTTGGGGGATCTTCCGATATGAAAGGGGACAAATGCTTCCAAAAATGCCAATCCTTCAGTGATGGCTGTGGGCGTAAAGCGCACCCGTGCGGCCCGTTCCAGGCTGCCGTTATCGGTCCACATGAGCTGTTTCAATGTGCCTTTGGAGATGGTCAGCCAGTCGTCGGCGATAGCGCTGCAGGTGGGGCAGGCAATGCCACCGCTGGATGGATCTGAAATAACCGATGCATGCCGAATCTGGTCCAAACAGGTCTTACAGGCATGGCAATGGTCGAAATTGGGACGAAATCCCGCCAGTGACAGAAAACGCATCTGAAAGATGATGCTGAGGATTTCAGGGGATGTCTCGCCCCGATTGAGTGCGTCCAGGACATGAACAGTCAGGCGGTATAGCGGATCCTGGGGTTCTCCATCGGCCATCCATAGATAGATTAATTCGGCCCAGTAGCTGGCGTAGGCGGTGCTCATGATATCCTCGCGGATCTTGAAGAACGGATCTTCGAGAGACGCCTCCTGCAGTACCGGCATGCTTTTGCTACGCCCCTTGGCCAAGACCACATTGAGCAGGGAAAAAGGCTCCAGCACCCCCGGGAATCGCTTGACGCTTTTTTTCGCCGATTTGGCGATGCCGCTGATCTTGCCCTGTTCCCGGGTGAACAGGGTGACAATCAGGTCGTAGTCGCCGAATTCAATCCGGCGGAGGACGATGGCAGGCGTACTGAAACTGGCCATGGTGTTATAAGCCGAGAAACCGGGTCGCGATGGTAAAATAAAAATAGACGCTGATGATGTCTATGGCGGTGGTGACAAATGGTCCCGTGGCTACAGCCGGGTCGATGTTGGCGCGGGCCAGCAACATGGGTACGCATGATCCCACCAGGGCGGCCACAGACATGGAACAGACGACCGCCAGGCAGACAGCCAGCGCCAACAATAGGGTGTTGTACTGCAATTGCGCCACGGATCCGATCAGCAGACCGTAAACCAGACCGAGAATAAGACCCACGGTAAGCTCCTTGCCTACCACCGACCAGATATCCAGGATATTGAGCCTTCCTGTGGCCAGGCCGCGCACCACGATGGTCGATGACTGGGTTCCGATATTACCGCCCATGCCCATAATAACAGGGATGAAGGCCGCCAGATAGGTGAGTCGGCTGAGGCTGGCTTCGAAAAGGCCGATGACGTAAAAGGCAAAAATACCGCCCAGACAACTGGCAAATAGCCAGGGGAGACGAATGCGGGTGCTCTTTAAAATGCTCTTGGTCTCAACAAACTCTTCACCCACACCGGCCATCTTGAGGATGTCTTCGGTCGCCTCTTCGCGAAAAATGTCAATGACATCATCCACGGTGACGATGCCCACCAGCCGGTTGGTGTCGTCCACCACCGGCACGGCCAAGATATCATATCGGGCCACCAGTTTGGCCACCTCCTCCTGATCCATGTGTGTCTGTACGGATAGGACATCAGTGGTCATGAAGGCCTTGAGGGGCGTGTGCGGTTTGACCACCACCAGTTGCCGCAGTGAGCAGACGCCCACCAGGTTCCCATACTCATCCACGGCATACAAATAAAAAGGCATTTCGACGTCGGCGAATTCCTTTTGAATCTGCGCGATGGCATCTTTGGCCGTAATCTCCTGATTCAGGGCGATGAAGTCGGGATTCATGATGCCGCCGGCGGTATCGTCGTCGAAACGCATCAGATCCTCGACCTCGTCTGAACCCTCTTTTTCCATCCGTTTGAGCAGGCTGCTGGCGGTCTCATCGGGCAGCTGATTCAGCAGGTCTGCGACGTCGTCGTTGGGCATGACCTCCAGAATGCCCACCACTTCGTCCGGATCCATGCCATCGATAAGTTCGACGAACAGGTCTTCATCCAACTCACTGAAAAGAATGCCTTTTTGCTCGACGTCAACGATCATGTCGAACAGCAGCCGTTGATCCTTGGTGGACAGATCCCGAAACAGAATCGAGAGATCCGCGCCGTGGGTCTTGTTGACGATGTTGTTCAGCCGGCTGGTGGCACCACGGCGCAAAAGCCGTTTGACGCTGACATTCAGAATTTTTTGTCGATCATGTTGCATGGGCGCTTTCTTTGCATTGAAGCGTCGGTTTTTGCCGTCTCAGGGGCAAATAGCGTTCAAGCGTGTCCGTGATAATATCCTATAGCAGCCGGGTCTGCACACGAAAGATCAGGGTATTTTCAAGCTCACCACCTGACCACTGTTGCCGAAGATTTTCACCGGACGATCGTTGAGCAGAATTTTCAGCCCAGTGGCATTGCCGATCATCAAATTAAAATTGTTGGTTCCTTCCAATTCCAACCGATCCTCGGGCTTCAGATTATATGACCGGGCGCGCTGGCCGTCTACAATGACCTTCAACCAGGTCTGCTCCACGGCAATGACTTCCAATTTGAGTGTCTGGGATGCGGGTTCAGGTGCCGTTCGCCCATCGACCGTGTCCATACCGGCCACCGGGGGCGCAGGCCGGTCATTGACCTGGGTTGCCGCACGGCGATGGTCCTGTTGCGGATCCAAACCGGTATCGCTGTAACGCAACAGCAGCAAAATGCCGATGATAACCCCTGCGGCCATCAGTATCTGGCGGAGGGCACCGAACTTTGCACGGCGTCTCAAATGCTGCTTTTTTTCGTTTTCCTGCTGTTCGAGGTCAGTCAGATAGAGCTTGACCGCCTCATCCGCATCGGCATCCAGGGCCTTGGCGTAGGTTCGGATGAAGCTTTTAACATAGGCCGGCGGGGGGAGCCGATCATGGGCACTATCCTCGATGGCCTTGAGACAATGAACGGCGATCTTTGTTTTAGCGGCGAGGGTTTCGATTGCGAGTTCCCGTTGCTGCCGAAACCCTTTTAAGTAGTTGCCAAAGGTCTCCTGATTGGCTTCCGATTCCATTACCGTTATGGCTGCTAGTTGATGATTTTAAT
>JASFFF010000509.1:0-3290 GCA_050124445.1 Desulfosarcina sp. | reverse complement strand
CATATGATATCGACTGTCGGGATAAATAGCGATTTGTTTGCCGATGGTCATTTCGAGCCCGGGGATCAACCGATTCTCTTCACCGTATAAAAAATTGGCGACCTCTGGATTGACTCGCAGGATGAGTCGGTTTCCTGACATATCTGCGGCATACCTGATAATTTCACGATATATCGAATAGCAGATTGTTTTTATGGAAACCATATAGCCCTCTCCATCGCAATACGGACATGGATCACACAATTGGCGCGTGAGGGGTTTGCGAGTCCGCTTGCGGGTCATTTGAATCAGGCCCATATCGGAGATGGGCAGGATGTGGGTTTTACTTCTATCTTTGGCAAAGGCCTCGCTGAGGGCGGAAAAAACTTTTTCCTGGTTGGATTTTTTTTCCATGTCAATAAAATCGATGATGATGATGCCACCAATATCTCGCAGGCGAATTTGATAGGCAATTTCCTTGACCGCTTCCAGATTGGTTTTTAGTATGGTCTCCTCCAGGTTGTACTTGCCCACATACCGTCCGGTATTCACATCGATGGCCACCAACGCTTCGGTGTGCTCGATGACAATATACCCGCCCGATTTTAACCACACTTTTCTTTTTAGGGCTCTGGATATATCCCCTTCCAGATTGTAGGCATCAAAAATGGGTTCAGCGCCTTCGAACAATTCCACGGAGTCTTTCAAAGACGGGTTGAAGGTATCGAGAAAGGCGAGGACCGATTCGTAGTCCTTTTTCGAATCAATCACCAGTTTTTCTGCCTCTTGAAGCAGTAAATCTCTGACCGCTCTCAGGCTAAGATTCAGCTCCTGATGAAGCAACGACGGGGTGGCGGCCGTTTGGTGTTTTTTTTGAATATTGCACCACAAGTTCTTCAAGAAACCCATTTCGTAGGCTAACTTTTCGCTGTGCACACCTTCCGCTGCCGTTCTGACGATATATCCCATTTCGCTGTTGCAGGACAATTCGGCCACGATATCTTTGAGGCGCTGCCGTTCCGATTCCTCTTCTATTCGTCTGGAGATGCCAATGTGAGAGGAGGTTGGCATCAACACCAAGAACCGCCCTGGCAGGGATATATTGGATGTTATTCTGGCTCCTTTGGTGCCAATCGGGGATTTAGACACCTGAACCAGCACTTCCTGCCCTTCGGTAATCAGGTCCTCTATCTTTTCGTTTTCAGCTCTGGGCGTGGTTGCGGCTGGAAGGCGCGCTTCAATGACACCCGCGTCGTCCACCTCGTCGCAACTGAAATACGATTCGGCATCCACCAAGTTATCCCTAACCACGTCATCGACATAGATAAATGCCGCCTGATTCAAGCCGATGTCGACGAATGCGGCCTGCATTCCTGGTAGTACGCGCTGGACGCGGCCCTTATAGATATTGCCGGTATTATCCCGACTTCCTTTTCTTTCGATGAACAACTCCGCAATGGTCTCATCTTCCACAAGGGCGACCCGGGTTTCATGATCGGCCACGTTGATTATAATTTTCTTATACATGATCCGCTTTTTTTTTGGTGATAATGGCGGTAAGAATCTGCTGCTCCGTCAAATTAAAGACGGTTTTGAGCACCATCGCGGGCCTTACCATTCGGTTGTTGTGCCTGCCCAGCGACATCCGTACGTGCCTGTTGTCCAGCAACCGAATATCGCCAATCGCCGCTTTCAAATCGACGACGACCGGCTTGCCTTTTTTATTTTTCGTTCCAATAGTGAGAGATTTTTGTTCGAAGAACCAATCCAAATCGGTTTGATTAAAAAGGCCCTCTCTCAATTGCACATGATAGGTTTGATACGGGCTTCGGTTCGTCGTGTTGTCCCCATCATAGGGGGAAACCGAACAGATCTCAAGACCATTGGGCAACTGAGGATTCAATCGTGCAATCATTTTCTCTGAGTCGATCGCCTCTGTCAGCACAAGCACCATCGTTTCATTTTCACTTTGCATGCCCATTGGCAATGTATCTCCAAAGGAGACTTTGGGCATGGGATGGAAGCCATTGGAATATTGTAGGGGCATACCGGACCGCCGAAGGCTTCTAATAAAAACCTTGACCATCTCAAGATGCCCCAGAAAACGCATGCGTCCCATTTTTTTAAACCGAATCGAGTATTTGTGGATACCTGTCGACGGCTTCTTTTTAACCTTTCGGGTCTCGGGCACAGGCGTGTTTGGCAAATCGTGACGTACGAGCGGCTTGAGCCTGTCAAAATCACACACCCCGCAACCGCGACATTCCCC
This sequence comes from Desulfosarcina sp., assembly GCA_050124445.1. GTDB lineage: Bacteria > Desulfobacterota > Desulfobacteria > Desulfobacterales > Desulfosarcinaceae > Desulfosarcina. The sequence goes on along the minus strand of JASFFF010000509.1, from coordinate 1,042 downwards.
GGTGCGACAGTCGTCGGTAATTTTAGCGGCGATTGCGCGCGCCCGTTCCTTTCGTAAAAAGGATCGCGAAACACCAATATCGATATGATCCCAAGGCAGCGATTGAAACGTATCTGGTTTGCCGCCAGTATACGCCTGGGGGTCTATGCCGCTGGATTTGAAAACACGTGTCCAGCGCTCATAATCAAAATAATCCGTCCACCCGTCAAATCGACAGCCGCTTTGCCAGGCCTTGATCAAGGCCGCGCCCAGCTTGCGGTCGCCTCGGGCCCAGACACCTTCGATTACGCTCATCCGGGGATCCTGCCATTTGAATTGAACCCCGGGTAATTTTAGGTGCGCCTTCAACCAATTGATTTTTTGCAACGCCGCTTCGAGGTTGATCTGGCGTTCCCATTGAAAGGGGGTATGGGGCTTGGGCACAAACGTGGCTACGCTGACGTTAAGCCTGTTGGGCTTGCCTGTCTGTTTTACGACGGATTGAAGCCGCTGCACCAAATCGGCGATGGCTTCTACGTCCGCCCGCGTTTCCGTGGGAAGTCCAATCATGAAATAAAGTTTGACCAGCCGCCATCCCAAAGCGAAGGCATGTTTCACGGTTTCGAAGATATCTGCTTCGGAGATGTTCTTGTTGATCACGTCCCGCAGGCGTTGGCTCCCGGCCTCGGGTGCGATGGTAAAGCCGGTTTTGCGTACCTTTTGAATCAGCGCCATCATTTCCGGCGTGAGCGATCCGGCACGCAGGGACGGCAAAGATACCGCCAGGCGTTCCTTTTCGCCGAATTCCATAATATGTTTCATCAACGGAGCAATGCATGAATAGTCGCCTGTACTCAGAGATAACAAGCTTACGTCTTCGTATCCGGTTGCCTTCATGGCTTGGTTTACTGAAGCGAGCACGTTTTGCGGCCGACGTTCGCGGACCGGTCGATAAATCATGCCGGCCTGGCAGAATCTACAGCCCCGCGTGCACCCCCTGGCTATTTCCATGCGCAGCCGATCATGCACCGGCTTGCCAAAAGGGACGATGGGTTTTGAGGGA
>JASFFF010000508.1:0-3292 GCA_050124445.1 Desulfosarcina sp. | reverse complement strand
GGTGGCTGCGCCAATCAACATCAGATAGGATTCACGCATGCGACCTTGAAAGGCAAAAAAAACGGCTATCAGCCCCATCAAGGCATTCATAACGGTTAACGCATTGGGAAAAACCGACAATATCTTGCGTCGCAGGGCTTGATCGCCGAAACACAGCTCATCCAGGCAGACGCTGCCGTACTTGCGGCAATAGCCGGCAATGGAGCCCAGATTGATAATGAAAAAAATGATTTCAATGAAAAGCAGGATTCGCAGGGAGACGTTTCCCAGGTAAGAGATGCGAAAATAGATCCAGGATTGCGGGCCTTCGGGGATGTAGAAAGCGTAGGCATACAACAGGGCGCTCACCGGTGCGGCCACAATGGTGCGCATGCGGTTATACTCGCTGCTCTCGGGCTCTACGCCCTGCCGTATGGCAAAACCGCGCATGAACGAGGCGAAGCTATCCCTCACCAAAACGGTTACACATAAAACCAGTACAAAAATCGCGTGCAACAACTGCCCATGGGTGGGGTCGCTTTCGGACACCAGCAGGCGCCACATCATTCCAGCAGCAATCACCGGAAAGATGATCGAGTAAACCAGCTTGTCCATGAGCCGGTCGGCCAGCGGCGCCAGAGGCGCATTGGGCCTGAAGCGGGTATCGAACCAGCCGTCCACCAGATCGAAAACCATGGAGATAACCAGAAACGAGACCCCCACGGTATAGACCAACGGGTTTTGGTTCCACATGACCGCCAGGGCGCAAATCATGCCGCCAAAAACCAGTGCGGGGCGGCTATATACAAGAACGGCCGCCAGCCTGGCCGATAGCCGAGTTTTATCGGTCATGGAAGAGATGCCTAAACGCCTTACCAAGAGTTGATTGCACGCATCGATCAACAACGCAAGGGCATCATAAAAGGATTGCCCATATGAGTCAAGGCGCTAGCTGAGGGAGATTGAGCCAAGGCAACCGCAAACAACACGCCCATGGCGTGATAGGAATTTCAGGAGCAACCGGCTTAGCCCGAACATTGCATGGCATCGTTTCAACAATGGGCCACAGCGTCTCTGTTTGGTGCAATATCCGGGTCAGGCATCCGGCGTGGTCATGCCATCCGCCTCATCCATCCTATTTTCTGCGATACTTTCGATGGCGGGAATGGTCAACGACTGGTGAATTCTTAGGTCCGCCAGATCGACCTCGGTATTGTAGTGCCGCAGCAGCCACAATGGCAGATCGAATTTTTCCCGGCACAGCGTCCAGTAGCTGTCTCCCGGTTGGACACGGTAGCGCTGAAGTTCGCCGACCCGGTAGGCCGCATAGAAATCCTCCTGCAGCCGTTTGTGGAACTCGTAACGTTGGGTTTCAAATGCTTCAGCACCCACCCTTTCCAAAGGGATTTTAACTTCCTGGTGCAAGTGCAGCGCCTGGCCGAAAGGCAAGTTGTTGAGCCGCCGAATCCGTGAGGCACGCACGCCGGCCCACTCGGCATAGTGGCCAAGGGTCTCCTCCACTTCTACACGAATGATTCCCATCGGTTGCTGGTTGAGCGTAAAAAGCCTGTCAAACTGAATATCTGCGTTGACGACGCTGGATTCGGTAACGGCAACCGGCGCCACTGCCATCATGGTCGACGGGTCAGCCACCGGCACGTCCGTCATGGCCAGCAATTCGGCAGGCGCGGGTCCCGGCCGACGGTAGCGCAGGGCCGACGTTTCCGCGGGGACGATGCTTAGCAAAGCGGCAGTCGTGACGCCAAGGTCAGCCGCTGCCGTTAGCACGGTGGGTGTTTTGGGTTTGGGTGGCTGCCTCTTCTCGGGTTGACGAGTGGCTTCACCAGCCTGCGGGATCCGCAGGGTTTGCCGGACGTAAACCGTGGCCCGCCGGTCTAAATTGTTGGCCAGGATCAAGTCGTTCAGCCGAACCCGGTGCATTCGGGCTATCTTGCCGGCAGTGTCGCCCCGACGAACGGTGTAAAAGCGACTGGGTTTCTGCTTATTCTTGTAAATCTCTGACGGCACATTGGCCAACACCGGAATGTCCGCAGAGACATGGGCAGGCAGATTGAGCACATAACCCTTGGGAATATATTTCTGACCGTTGAACACCGGCGGGCGCAGCGCCGGATTCATGGCTCGGATTGCTTGCGGGGATGTCTTGAAATGGCGGCAAAGATCAACCAAGGCGGCATACCCGTTCATGCGCACCGATTGGGTACGGGTGGGCCTGTTTAAAGCCAGTGGGCCAAAATAGTGCTGATGGTTCGCAGCCACCTGCCGCGCGGCAAGGAACTCGGAATAAAAATTTCTCGAGGCAAATTTGAAGGTACGTCCCCTGTAAGCGGTAAAGATGGCCGGATAGCTGCCGTGCGCGGCCTTGGCCCGCATCATTCCCGCGGCACCGTGATTGTAGGCCGTGATGGCCAGCGGCCAGCTGCCCAGCTTGTCGTAGTTTTCCTTGAGCAAGCACGCTGCCGCTCGGGTGGCCGTAATGGGATCACGTCGTTCATCCAGTACATAATTCACGGTCATGAATCGCTTACCCGTTGACCGGGTAAACTGCCACATACCGGCTGCACCGAACTTGCTGTACGCGTTGGTATTGAACGAAGACTCAACGTGGGGCAGGTAGGCCAGATCCTCGGGCACGCCCTTGGCTCTCAAAATGGCTCGCATCTGATCGATGTAGGCCCCTGAACGTATAATTCCGGACCGAAAACGATCCCGCTGACCGATCTGACAGCGCACCCGGTGACGGGCCCGGGAGAAGGTGCCGGCGCTGACCTGGTCACCGAACATCTTGGCAACGCGCCGACAGCTGGAATCTTTTGTGTGTGGATCGGCTGAAAGCCGTTTAAGTATCCTAACATACCGCTGGCGGGCCTGCTTCATACGCTTGCGGTTGATCTTGCGGGCACCTGGATATTCCCTAGGCCTGAGATCGATGACGTCATAAACGATATCCAGATGGACACTGTCATGCACAACAGCCTGTTTGGTCGAATAGCGTGCATAGATATCTGTCCAAAAGGACACATTGGGATCGATCACTTCGTAACGGGGAAATGGGTCATCAACGGCATGCGCTGGTGAGGGGACCAGGCCGAAGAGGGCCGACGCAATGAGGATACCGATAGTTACCAATTTATGCACCATGGAGGCATTTCCTTGAATGGGCCTGTTTGATTTCATGTTAGATGATTTGAACAAGCAATATCGATACCACCAATAAAAAGCTTTCCATGGATCCGTAGGGGCCGCAATTTTCAACCATTTTTATCGATCCGGCAGCCGTTGAGGGAGCGGA
>JASFFF010000507.1:0-3300 GCA_050124445.1 Desulfosarcina sp. | reverse complement strand
CGGTTTCTTCGGTATTCAGCCCGGCCACCGGTTCGTCCAGCAGCACCACGCGGGGAGCGCTCACAAAGGCACGGGCCATTTCCACCCGCTTCTTCTCGCCGTAAGCCAATGCCGACGCCGGCCAGTGGGCCTTATGGGCCAGGCCAAAATCATCCAGCGCCTCCAGGGCGCGCAAGCGCAATTGCCGTTCCTGGGCCCGAAGGGTCGGCAAGCGCAGCAGGGAAACGGCAAACGACCGCTCGGCGGCAACCGTCAGACCGGTGAGAATATTGTCCAACACCGAGAGCCGGATAAACAGTTTCAGATTCTGGAAGGTTCGGGCCACCCCCAGGGCGGCGATGCCGTGTGCCGGCAGCATGTCAATGGGACGCTTTTCCAAAAGGATGGTCCCGTCGTCGACCCGGTCCACTCCGCTGATACAATTGATCAAGGTGGATTTGCCAGCACCGTTGGGGCCGATAAGCGCCGTCACCCGCCCCTGTTCAACGGTGAAGGAGACATCGCTCAAGGCCGGGAGTCCGCCGAACCGCTTGCTTACATGTCTCAGTTCAAGCATGGCGACTCAGCGCAATCCGCGTGCGCACCGCATCGACAATTCCCGTGACCAATCCCTGGGGCAAGAAAAGCAGGATCAGGACCAGGATCAATCCGTGGATAATGTCTTTATAGGTTTCCAGCGCCTCGATCCATTCGGGCAGCAGTGTAATCAAGGTCGCGCCGAAAAGGGTTCCCCAAATGGACCCCATTCCACCCACGACCACCATGATTACAAAATCCACGGAAACGAAAATGTTGAACGAATCCGGGCTTACAAAGGCGTAGCAGTGGGCAAACAGGCTACCGGCCAAAGCGGCCAGCACCGCGGACAAAATAAAAACCTTCACTTTGGCTCGGCGTGTATCAACGCCCAGGGCCGCTGCGGCGGTTTCATCTTCGGCCAGCGCGGCCAGGCCGCGTCCCACACCGCTGCGCACCAGATTGAGACACAACAGCAAGGCGATCACGGCAAATGTCCATACCAAATAGTGGAACCGGATTTCATTGTCGAACACCAATGGGCCGATGCGAAGGTAAGGGATGCCGGCAAAACCGCTGGGCCCGCCGGTGACCGCATCCCATTGCACCAAAACCGTATACACCACAATATTGAAGCCCAGGGTGGCCATGGCCAGATAGTGACCGCTGAGTTTGAGTGCCGGCAGTCCGACGGCCAGGGCGATCAAGGCCGCAAGCAGGGCTACGAGAATCATCACCGGCCAGGCCGGACCTCCCATCGTGGTGGTGCCGATGGCTGAACCATAGGCACCAATGGCGAAGAAAGCGGCGTGGCCCAGACTGATCTGCCCCGCATAGCCGATAAACAAATTCAAACCCAACGCCACCATCACATAAATGGCGATCAGATTGGACAGACCGAGGTTATATGGGTTGTTTTCAATCAGCGGCCAAACCAGCAGCATGATCGCTAGGCCCGCGACGGTGAGCCCGGTACGATGCAGGTAGATGAAATAGAGCAAATTGTCGCGGGTGGTGAGCATGTTGATCGCCTACCAATCTATTAGTTAGTGATCACCCGATTCACTTTCCCAAGAGCCCTTTGGGCCGGATGAACAGCACCAGCAGCAGGACCAAAAATGCGGTCACATCCTTGTAGGCACTGCTCCAATAGCCGGCAGACAATGATTCCAACAATCCCAGTAGCACGCCGCCCAGCACGGCCCCGGGAAATGATCCGAACCCACCCAAAATGGCCGCCGCAAAACCTTTCAGGCCGAGCAACACACCCACATCGTAGCTCAAGGTGGTGATGGGTGTCACCAGCACCCCGGCCAAGCCGCCCAGCCCGCCGGCCAAGGCAAAACTGGCCGCCTTGACGCGGCCCACGGGAAGGCCCACCACCGCAGCGGCAGTCTGATTGGAGGCCACCGCCCGCATGGCCAGTCCCAAGCGTGTGCCGCGAAAGAAATAGACCAACAGAGCGATAGCCACGGCGGTGATGATCAAGATGGCCACGGCTTGCGGTAAAATGGCGGCGCCGGCGATGCGCAGGGGCGCTTCACCCGCCAGAGATGGCACGGCCATGCGGTTTTTACCCCACACCAGCTTCATGATGCCGCGCAAGACGATGGAGATGCCGATGGTCAAAAAAATCAGCACCAGGTGGTTCTGCGAACGAGACGGCCGAACCCCCAATCGTTCGACAACCACGCCCACGAGGGTAACAGCGGCCACGGCGGCGGGCAGGACAACGATCATGGGCAATCCGATCCAGAACAGCCCGCTGAAAAGGAACATGCCCCCCAGAGAAACAAAATCCACCTGGGTAAAATTGACAATGCCAAGGGTGTTGTGCACCACGCAAAAACCCAATGCGATCAAGGCATAGATGGCCCCGCTGGTGATGCCTGCAAAGACGAATTGCAGCAGGTCTTGGAAAGCAGCCACCGTTCCTCCACATAGAAACAAAATGATTTTCAAAGTGGCTCAGCCTATGTCAGCTGCCGGCTCAGGTCAAGTGCATAAAATCAACCGACGCGTTAAATCGATCCAATCCGGCGACTTGGATCGCTTCGGATTCCCGCCGACATCGAATACGCCCCCGATGCCACGGCAACCGGACTCGACAATTGATTCAAATGCGTGTAAAAACGACGAGATTAAACATTGATTTGCATGATTGCACACCATTGCCGACGCGGTGAACCGGCGTTGCATATTTGTTGAGGGATCGATGCGCAGACCAGATAAAAAAGCGTTGATGATGGGCAATGAAGCCATGGCCCGCGGGCTGATTGAAAATGGATGCCGCATGGTCACGGCCTACCCGGGGACCCCTTCCTCGGAAATTCTCTCATCGATTGCCCGGTACTACAGAACCCACCGCCTCGACATGCACATCCAGTGGGCTGTCAACGAAAAAGTGGCTTTCGAAATCGCCTACGCCGGCAGCATGGCCGGCCTGCGAACGGCCGTGTGCATGAAACAGGTGGGCTTAAACGTGGCCTCGGATCCGTTGATGAGTGCGGCGTATATGGGCACAGCGGGCGGCTTCATCATCATTAGTGCCGATGACCCCGGCCCGCACTCGTCGCAAACGGAGCAGGACAGCCGCATGATGGCCATGATGGCCAAAATCCCGGTCCTGGACCCGGATTCACCTCGCCAAGCCAAAAAGATGATCGGCAAGGCGTATGACTTGTCCGAGGCCTTCAATACGCCGGTGATGCTGCGCCCCACCACCCGCGTGTGCCACTCTCGCCAGGATGTGCCTCCCGGCGATATTCCCGCATCCACAAAAAC
>JASFFF010000506.1:0-3306 GCA_050124445.1 Desulfosarcina sp. | reverse complement strand
GACGATGATTTCCAGCAGGATGAAGTAGACGATGGCTATGATTTTGCCGACAGGCCACTGTTCACCTTTACGATCGTTGAGAAAATCCCGGAACCAGCGGATAAACCCATGCAATGCAATCAGGCCACTCACCAGCAGGAGCATGCCCACGGCCAGGTCCTGGCCATACAGCCCCAACAGATGCTTGAGCTGTTCGTATTTGCCGATCAGATCCTCTTGTGACATGTTCACCAACCTTTGAATATTACGAAAAAGGGTTCGGTATCCCCCGCTTCTCTGCAAACCCGCCGAAGCAGCAATCCCCGGTGTCCGTCAGGCCGTTGTCGGCTGAGTTCCTGTGGAATCGTCCACACTGCGCAGGTGAAGATCCCGCTGGGGAAAAGCGATTTCGATTCCGGCTTCCCGGAAACTGCGGTCGATCTGGTGGTGAAGTGCGCTTCTGACGTCGATGCGATGGTCAAAATCGGCTACGTAGACACGAAGTTCGAAGTCCAGGCTGCTCTCCCCGAAGTTTAAAAACAGAACTTTGGGATCAGGCCGTTTTTCCACCTGAGGATTGGTCTGGGCGCAGGCCAACAACGTTTGGGTCACACGGTCGACGTCGGAACCATAGGCCACGCCCACCGGGATGATCAGTCGGATTTGGCGATTGGTGAGCGTCCAATTGGTCACTTCATTAGAGATCAGATTCGCGTTGGGAATGATGCGGTCGGCGCGGTCGAAGGTCTGGACGGTTGTGGCGCGGATGCCGATATTCTTGATTTCAGCCCACTCCCCGCCGATCTGAATCACATCGCCCACCCGGACGGGCCGTTCGAAAAGCAGGATCAGGCCGCTGACGAAGTTGTTGGCAATGCTTTGCAGGCCAAATCCGATACCAACGCTCAGCGCACTGAGCATAATCGTAATTTTTGAAATTTCGAAACCGAGTGCCGACAGGGCCAACAGAAAGCCTGCAATCACAATGGCATAGTGGATCAGACGGCCGATGGAAAACCGTATACCTTTTGCCAGCTGACGTTTGAAAAGCACTTCGTCGACGAGCAGTTTCTGAATAATCCAGGATGTCAGGAAAGCCCCGTAAAGGATGCCTGTGGAAAGCAATATGAGGCCGATGCTGATGCGTTGCGATCCCAGGGTAAACCCCACGGTCAGTAGCCCTCTGGTCGCTTCGGTCAGGTTTTCGTATGCGCCCCAGGTGACAAGGATATCGGGCAGCAACACCAATCCCACGATGATAATTTCCAACAAGTGAGACAAACGAACGACCAATGTGTCGGTATCGTCAGATGGCAGCAACGCCGTACCCCGCAGGGGGGAATGTCGGAAGAGTGTTTCCAATGCGCCGCGCATCATGTAAAAAAAAAGTAAAAATACCACAATGGTGGCTGCAGAATCGATCAGCGCTGCGAACAGGTAGGACGCCAGCGCGCGTTTCCCCCAGAGTTCCGCAAAGATGATAAAGGCAAAAAAGAACGCGCCCAAATGGAACAGCCATCTATATCCCTTCACCTCTTGCAATTGCGCGCTGCTTGAAGTCAAATGCCAACAAAAGATCAGGCTGGAAAGGGCCGCGACCAATGTAAAGAGACGAAAAATCGCGATCGGCAGATTGATCAGGTCCACCAGGTAGGTGGCGATCAGAAGAACCATCAGGCCGGATACAAACTTTGTTATCCAGGCTCGGTTGGTCAGCGCCGAAATCAGTCGCGCAAATGAAATCGCCGCCACCGCCGTGATGATCACCGTCCATGAAAATGGCACCCCTGCTGCGTACTCATAAAACAGCACGGTCAGCATATAACCTAAAAACAAACCTGCGGAGAGGGGGCGCTCGGACAGAAACCGCCACCGCTCCGATTGACCGATCAAAGGTCGATTGCGGGTGATGCTGATGATGATGACCACCGTCAGGATGATCTGGATGAAAACGATCCATCCGTTTTCTTCAAAAAAGTGGCCACCCGGCCAGGCGATTTTGCCGATCGCCTCCATCGACCTGGACCACATGGCGCCGCCCCTGAATTGAGAAAAAAAGGCAACGGAGAGGATCGGCGGCGATTTATCCAGTAGCGAGCTGCGCCGCTCCTCTTCGATGAGGGCTGTCAATTCGACGTTGAGAGCATCGATATCGTCTTGAATGTCCCCTCCCCGCTCGTGAACTGCCAAGACCGCCGTTAGCCTTGAAAGCACGCGTTCAAGGGCTCTTTCAATGGTATCTTTCACCTTGATAAACGTGATCTGTAGACGATCGGCTTCCCCTTCTACCTGCAAGGAGGCTCGCCAGGCATGCCACTTTTCTTGCTCTGCCTGCCAACTCTTGCGCCAACCTTCGAGGCGTCGAATCTCTTGCCGGACGGGCAGACTGATCACCTGGTACAATTCGTTTTCGCCGTTAATCTTCTCTCTCAGCCTTACGAGTTGGTTGTATATGTAATCCTGGGATTGGTTCAGGCGGTCAAGATTTTGGATAAGATCTCTAAGCCGTTCTTCAATCCCGCTATACTGCTTATCAATGGCAGAAAGGTTCAGCCCCCTTTTCATCTGCCGCTCCAAATCGTTCAGGCGACTGTTCACTTTTCCCGCCAGGGAGACGATATCCGCCAGATCCGGCACGGCAGCGCTGGGTTCCTTTTCCTCAGGGGGTCGAGGATTTTCCTGGGGCTGGGCCGAGGCCAGTTGAACAATCAAGGTCAACACGACCACCAGCCAACAAATAATAGGTGTCCTTCTCATGTGATGGTCTCCGGGAATTCAGCGGCCAGAAAGAAACGGTTGTTCCGCGCCTGCCCTTTTAAATCAGCGGGTAAGTCGAAGGCGAAAGCTGTTCCTGAATACTGGCTGCTGAATTCTGTACGTTTGTGCCTGCGCTGCAACCAAAAGACCCGCGATTGGAAGTGATGCCGATAGGGTCTGCTTACTTTTTCGGTTTGAAGCTGAAACTCTGCCCGCCCACCGAGGCTTCGTACATCAAGCCGCCTATGGTATGAACGAACACCACCATGCCCTTGTGGTAGCTGGTTTCCGCCTGGGCGCCGGTGGCTGGGCCGGCGCTGGCTCCGGCGGTGGCGCCCTCGGTACCGGCCTTGGCCTGCACGCCGGCGGTGATGGCAACAGCGGAGACACCGGCTTCGAACTCAAAGTTGCCGCTGGTGAATTCCTCATAGGCCCGCTTGTCCTGGAAAAAAATCATCTGGCTGAAGGCCTGGGCCCCGGCCTGAAATCCGATAGATGCTTTGACCAGCTCGGCGGTCCCGGTGATCTTGCCCTTTACATAGACCTGTCCGTTTCCGTAAGCGCCCCCGA
>JASFFF010000505.1:0-3314 GCA_050124445.1 Desulfosarcina sp. | reverse complement strand
CCTTGTTTTAAGTGGATGCAGCTTGGGGCCCTCCATGATGCGCGCCAACCGCATGACCTACAATGATGCGCTTCAATTCACAGAACGCCAGGAACTTCTGCTCAATATTGTCCGCTTGAGGTACAATGAAGGTCCGGAATTTTTGGCAACCAGCTCCATCTCAACCCAGTTCACCATTGACCTGGGAGCCAGCGCCGGAGGCACAATTGGCGATGACCAACTGCAACGCACCGAATTGCTCAATATTGGCGGTGCCGTGGGATACTCGGAACGCCCCACGATCACTTTTACGCCACGCAACGAAAAAGAGTTCAGCCAGCAGCTGATATCACCGATTGAACTCGAGATTATTCATCTTCTGGTCAATTACGGCTGGGATATCGATCGGGTGTTGCGGCTGACCGCTGAAGGGATCAATGGCATAAGAAATGGCACCGTGCGTGAAGATCCCTCGGACAATTACGACCTTCAGTTGCGCGAGTTCGCTGAGTTGGTCCAACACTTGGCGCGCTTACAGCAGCTGGGAATGCTGGAAATTTCGCTGGAAAAAGAGGAAACTGATGTCTCCGGCCCCATCAGCGCAGAAAAAATCAATTCAAGCGACATTCTTGAAGCCAAAAAGAACAATCACCAGTTGGTCTATAACGCCCAATCTGAGACCTATCAGTTGAAACAGATCCATCGGTTTCCGGTGTTGAGATTTAGCCGAGTTGCCATTGAGCGACCTGAGTTTCAGCGAATTGCCGAACGCTTGCGTCTCGCATCGAACACGCAAGCCTATCGTCTCATCAACGCACCCGGGTCACAAATAAAGGCCTCCGAGACCACCCACGCCTCCAAAAATTTACTGTTTTCAACACGATCCCTGTTGGGTACAATGGCTTATCTCTCTCAGGGTGTATCGGTTCCCAAAGCGCATATCGAAGGCGGGCTGGTTGCCCATGACCAACGCCATGCGGCTTCCAATGCGATCCTTTCCGATTTGTTTGCCGTCAAAGCCCAGGAGGAGAAACCGGTCAATGCCGGTATGGCCATCCCCTATAAGGGGTTCTGGTTCTACATTGAAGCTAATGACATCTCATCCAGGCGAACCATGGGGGTGCTCAACTCTTTGGTACGGCTCAAGATCGAGGCTGCCGGCACGCAGAGTACCCCGGTTCTGACACTGCCCGTGGGCCAATGAGAGTCAGTCGCTTCATCGATCATTGCTCACGCAACCGGTTTTAACAATCGAATACAACCCACAGGAGGTAGGCATGCAGGCAACCCGAAAAATTCGTATGACCTTAACCCGCCAACCGACGATGGAGGGCGCCGGTGTCCACCTGCATCGCGTCTTTGGCTACAGTCAATCACCCCGATTTGACCCTTTTTTGATGTTGGATGATTTTCGTTCCGACACCCCCGCGCACTACCTGAAAGGCTTTCCCTGGCATCCGCACCGCGGCATCGAGACCATCACCTACGTGACCAAAGGCGATGTGGAGCATGGTGACAGCCTGGGCAACAGCGGCGTGATCTCCTCGGGGGATGTGCAGTGGATGACCGCCGGCAGCGGCATCGTCCACCAGGAGATGCCCAAAGGCGATGCCACCGGCGCCATGCACGGCTTCCAGCTGTGGGCCAACCTGCCGGCAGCGCAAAAGATGATGGCACCCCGCTACCGCGACATCACGGCCGCTCAGATACCGACAGTCGAACTGGAGCACGGCGTCAGGGTCAACGTGATTGCAGGAACGCTCGGTGGTGCTCACGGGCCCATGGACGACATCGTCATCGACCCGGAGTATTTCGACTGCAGTGTACCGGCTGGCAAAACGTTTCTCCATCAGACGGATCCAAGCTACACGGCCTTTATCTACGTCATTGGTGGCAGCGGCACGACCGACGGTCAGGCGATCGAAAACGGAAGGCTGGTGCTGTTCGACCAAGGTGAGCAATTGGCTGTATCCGCTGCGAATGACGATTTGAGATTTTTACTGCTGACCGGAAAACCGTTGAATGAGCCGGTGGCCTGGCGCGGTCCCATCGTCATGAATACCCAAGCCGAGTTGGAAACGGCTTTCCAGGAGTATCGCGACGGTACGTTTATCAAAAATCAATAAAAGGAGGATCATCCCATGAAAGTACTCATCGTTTATTACTCGACATATGGTCATGTCCACAAAATGGCCGAAGCGATGGCCGAAGGCGTGAAACAGGTCGATGGCGCCGAGGCAATCATGCGTCGCGTTCCTGAAACCCTGCCCGACGAGGTGCTCGAAAAGATGGGTGCCGTCGATGCCCAGAAAGCGTTTTCCCAGGTACCCATATGCACGGTCGACGAGCTGGCCTCGGCCGACGCGGTCATCTTTGGCACCCCGACCCGCTTCGGCAACATGTGCGGGCAAATGCGCCAGTTTTTAGACGCCACCGGTCAATTATGGGCTCAGGGCGCCCTGGTGGGCAAGGTGGGCAGCGTGTTCACCAGTAGCGCCACCCAGCACGGCGGTCAGGAATCCACCATCCTCTCTTTTCACATCTCGCTGCTGCACCACGGTTTTTTGATCGTGGGGCTGCCCTACGCCTTTCAGGGTCAGATGCGCATTGATGAAGTCACGGGGGGATCGCCCTATGGCGCCTCGACTATCGCCGGCGGCTCAGGGGAACGTATGCCCAGCGAAAACGAACTGGATGCAGCACGCTTTCAAGGTAAACATGTCGCAGAGATAGCAAAGAAACTCGTAGGATAGATTTTAATGTTATATCGTACCCGCATCCAGCGGAAACTACTCGAATATCAACATTAATTCGAAATTTCCAAAGGATGCGGCTAAGTTAGACTTCCGCAGAAAGGAAAATTCGAGAAAATCTGTATTTACGTCGTCTTTTTTAAGATTACCATAACTAATGTGTTAGCGAATTCAGTTTCATATATCTGCTATAGACGTTTATGTAAATTATTTCAGGATAATAAATCACTTCATACAAAATCTTGTGGCTTACATTTTCTGGAAATATTTGTTCTTTGATCTGCATATCTTGATCAAAATATCCCGCCCAGACTGAAAGGGGCGAAACCAATAACCGGATTCACCCCTTACCTTTTCACTTTAAAACCTCAGCCCCATCAGCATGGATCCAAAATTCACCCTTGATATCCAGTTGTAAAATGAAAATTCTATGCATTCCCTGATAGTTAAATCACCTGGCAAGCTATCTGTCGTTTTCAACAACCCTTTTTCTCTGGGATAGCCAGAACATAATTGCTGTCCGGTCAATTGTGAGTGCACCCGAAAATCAGTTGTTTGAAAGGTCGGTACAAAAAACTGACA
>JASFFF010000504.1:0-3317 GCA_050124445.1 Desulfosarcina sp. | reverse complement strand
CCATCATGGGCGCGGTCACCATAAAAATAATAAGCAGCACCAGCATGACGTCTACAAATGGCGTCACGTTGATGTCCGACATGAGCCGATCACTGCCGCTGCTGATTGCCATGGCGCCTCCTTGTTTAGCGCAGAATATCCCTGTCTAAAATATTGAGAAAATCGGCAGAAAAACTGTGCAGCTCTGCTTCGATCACACGGATCTTTTGCATAAAATGATTAAAGGCGATCACGGCGGGAATAGCGACGGCCAGGCCGGCAGCCGTAGCCACCAAGGCTTCCGAAATACCCGGAGCGACGACAGCCAGGCTGGCCGATCCCCGCTGCCCAATGCCATGAAAGGAGTTCATGATACCCCACACCGTGCCGAACAGCCCGATAAACGGCGTGGTGTTGCCGGTAGTGGCTAAAAAAGGGACCATTTGGCCAACACGGGTCATCTCGGTATTGATGGCCCGCCGGAGGGCACGCTTCACATTGTCGCTGCCAGAGAATCGTTTTCGCAAGGGCGGACCGCTCTCCTGGTTAGCCAACTCGCCGTCGGACTGGCTGCCGCTGCTGAGCTTGCGCAGTTCGGCATAGCCGATTCTGAATATACGCGCCACCGGGCTGCCCCCCAGCTGCTTGGCCTTGGTGAATGCACTGGCCAAATCTCGGCTTTTCCAGAAATAGTCGATAAAAATATCCGATTCTTTAAACGCCTTGCGAATGTAGCGAATCTTGATAATAATAATCGACCAAGACATCACGGAAAAAAAAAGCAACAATAGCAGGACAAACTTCACCATCAGGCTGGCGTTGCTGATGATATAAATATAATCCATCTGGTTTGGCACCATATCCCTCTCTCCAATGGTTGATGGGTAACGCATGGGATGATGACTGTGCACGCGGGCGATCGGCCATGTTCCCAAAACGCCACCCCAAAAAAGCTTTGTATACCTATACAAGCCGCCATATGGTGTCAAGCAGTTTGACATTGAAAGCTCCGCGAATCAAGGCTTCACGGGAAGAAAGGCCGCGCGCTGCCATCGCACACCGGCAAGGGTAAAAAATCGGGGCCAGGGTGATACCAACAGGGATGCAGATGCATCCCAAACAGGGGAATCGAGATGGATCGAATTGCCGAATTTTTATTTGAAACCATGCTGCTGAAACGGATCAACCGTACCGGATACCAGTTTCTGGGGCCAGGCAAAGAGTCCGTTGCCGAACATACCTTTGGGGTCATGTGCATTGCCTGGACCCTGGCCCAGCTGACGCCGCAAGCCGACAAAAGCCGCTTGCTGGCCATGTGTCTGGTTCATGATCTGCCCGAAGCCAGGATGGGCGATTTAAACCATGTCCAAAAACGGTATGTGCAGGCCAACGAACGCCTGGCCGTCGACCACTTGGTCCAGGGACTGCCCTTTGGGTCGGACATCCGCTCGCTGCTTGACGAATTCAACGCCGGCAGCACACTCGAAGCACAGCTGGCCCACGACGCAGATCAATTGGCATTTCTGCTGGATCTAAAATCGCTCTCCGACATGGGCTATGTCGCCCCGGACAAATGGGCCCAGCACGTCAAAGAGCGGCTCCGGACGGCGGCGGGCACCAAATTGTCGGCCTGCATCGCAGAGACCCAATGGGATTCATGGTGGCTTAAAATATTCATTGACAGCCAAAACAAAGGTAAATAAATTATTTCTCTTGTATAAAAATTAAGGCAATCCATTCAAATGGGAGGCAATGATGAACTGGTTTACCGGCATGCTGGGATCGTCCATCGGCAAAAAACTGATGATGGCCATCACAGGGTTGAGTTTTATCGGGTTCCTGGCAGCCCACCTGGCGGGCAACCTGACCATCTATGGCGGCAAGGATGCGTTTAACGGCTACGCCGAGCATCTGCACAGTCTGGGGCCGCTGTTGACGGTAGCCGAAGTGGTTCTGTTGACCTTTTTTCTGGTTCATGTGATCATCGGCCTGATCTTGTTTCTGCAGAACTTAAAAGCCCGTCCTGGGCGCTATGCCGTCAACAAAACCGCTGGCGGGCGGACGTTCGGTTCCGCCACCATGCCCTACACGGGGGCCTTGTTGCTGGCCTTTATCGTTTTCCATCTGCTGAATTTCAGCTTCGTGGACAAAACCGACACCACGATATTCAACATTGTCTCCAGTGCCTTTTCCAGTCCCCTTTACGTGGTCATCTATATTTTGGCCATGGTGGTCGCAGCCGTTCATGTCAGCCACGGGTTCTGGAGCGCTTTTCAAACCGTGGGCGCCAACCACCCCAAATACATGCCCCTGATCCGCATGGCCGGCACCGCTTTCGCGGTGGTGGTGGGGGTCGGGTTCGGATTTCTGCCCATTTATATCTTCCTGATGGCCTGATCGGGCTTGGGCCGTAGCTTAACCACCCCCTAACCTGCCCTGAAAGGAAAGACCATGGCACTTGATGCGAAAATACCCGGTGGACCGATTACCGCGAAATGGGACCGGCACCGTTTTGAATTGAAACTGGTCAACCCGGCCAACAAGCGTAAGTTTGACATTATCGTTGTCGGTACCGGCCTGGCCGGCGGCTCAGCCTCAGCGACCCTGGCCGAATTGGGTTATAACGTCAAAACCTTCTGTATCCATGACAGTCCACGGCGGGCCCACAGCATTGCTGCCCAAGGCGGGATCAACGCGGCCAAGAACTACCCCAATGACGGCGACAGTATCTGGCGGCTGTTCTATGATACGGTCAAAGGCGGCGATTTTCGGGCCAGAGAGGCCAATGTCTATCGCCTGGCCCAGGTCAGCAGCGATATCATCGATCAATGTGTGGCCCAAGGCATTCCCTTTGCACGCGACTACGGTGGCCTGCTGGCCAACCGCTCCTTCGGCGGCGCCCAAGTCTCGCGAACATTCTACGCCCGGGGCCAGACCGGCCAGCAACTGCTGTTGGGGGCCTACAGCGCCATGATGCGCCAGGTGGCTGCCGGAAAGGTGCAGATGTTCCCGCGTCGTGAAATGCTGGATGTGGTACTGGTCGACGGGCACGCCAAAGGCGTGGTGGTACGCAACTTGATCACCGGTCAAGTGGAACGGCATGCCGCCGACGCCGTGGTGCTATGCACAGGCGGCTATGGCAACGTGTTTTTCTTGTCTACCAACGCCATGGCCTCCAATGTCACCGCCGCCTACCGTGCCTATAAAAAAGGTGCCTTTTTCGCCAATCCCTGTTTTACCCAGATTCATCCCACCTGCATTCCGGTCCACGGCACCTACCAGTCCAAATTGACGTTGATGAGTGAAAGCCTGCGAAACGACGGGCGCGTCTGGGTACC
>JASFFF010000503.1:0-3319 GCA_050124445.1 Desulfosarcina sp. | reverse complement strand
GATCACCGGTGAGGAAGGCGCCATTGATGCCCATGACCTGAAACAAAAACAGCGGGTAGAAATAGGGCCCCTCGCGATCTTCTTTCCCGGCACTGTACAACCCGGCACAAAAGGCGAGCACAGCGGTCAGCGCGATCAGCAGGGCCGCCAGGCGATCGGCGACTAAGAAGATGCCGAATGGCGGCTGCCAGCCTCCCAAGGCGTAGGTCAGGGGCTGACCCTGAACCTGATGGACCAAGGTCCCCCCGATGACCACCAGCACCATCAGCACCAGCCAGGTCATGCGGCGCTGCACCTGGAGCCGCGTGGAAAAAGGCGGCAGCAGCATCAAGATACCTGCCAGCGATGGCAGCAACACCGGAAAAATGGGCAGATGGATCATGGCTGCCCCTGCTCCCGTTGAATGATGGTCTCTATGGCCGGCGGCTGCCCATCGACATGGTCATTGCCCCAGTCGAGGCAGGTGCGCATGGCCAGCACGACGAGAAACGCCGTCATGCCGAAACCGATGACGATGGCTGTGAGCACGAGGGCCTGCGGCAGCGGATCGGCGATTTGCCGGGAAACGCCCAGGATGGGAGCGGCATTGAGATGCAGGCGGCCGCTGGCGAAAAGGAACAGATTGACGGCGTAAGAGAGCATGGTCAGGCCGATCACAACCGTAAACGTCGTCCCGCGAAGACACAGATAAACCCCGCAACTGGTCATCACGCCAACACACAGAGCGAAAATCAACTCCATAAGAGTGATCCTTTCATGGTGACTCGGGGATATAGGTCAATTGGCCGAGTCTGGACAGAATCATCAAGCAAGCGCCGACCACGGTAAGGTACACACCCAGATCGAACGCCATGGCACTTGCCAGTTCGATCTCACCCAACAGGGAGATGTGAAAATGGCCGTGCCAGCTCTTCAAAAAGGGTTGCTGCCAGAAAAAGCTGCCAACACCGGTGGCCGCGGCGATCAGCAGACCACTGCCGATCAGATGCAGATAGTCGATGGACAATCGGGTTCTCATCCAACCGGTTCCTTGGGCGATATATTGCTGGATCATGGCCACTGCAGTGATCAGACCGGCGATGAAGCCACCACCGGGCAGGTTATGTCCACGCATGAAAATGTAGACGGAGACCATCAAGGCCAGCGGCAGCAGCGCCTGGGAAATGACCGACAGCATCATCGGATGCTTGTCTCTGGCCCAGCGCATTCCATCGACATCCACGTCGGACTGAATCGGACGCATGTGCTCAACCAGGATGCCGATGCCCAGGGCGGCAATGGCCAGCACGCTGATCTCGCCATAGGTGTCGAATCCGCGGAAGTCGACCAGGATAACGTTGACGATGTTCGTGCCGCCGCCCAAGGTTTTGGCATTGTCGATGAAGTATCCGGAGATGGACGCCAGCGGTCGGGTGAGCAGCGCAAAGGTGATGGTTCCAACAACCCCGCCGATCAACACCGCCAATGACGAATCTCTGATGATGCGGTTGGGCGAGGAAAAATTGCGGATCCGTTGCGGCAGGAAATGCAGGGCCAGCAGCAGCAGGACAATGGTGACCACTTCCACGGACAACTGGGTCAATGCCAGATCGGGTGCCGAAAACAGGGCAAAGGCAATGGCCACCACCATACCCACCACGGAGAGCAGCAGGATCGCGATCAGCCGCTGGTGGTGCCAGACGACGGTGGCGACTGAACTGACGCAAAGCAGGGTGGCGCCGGCGATCATCACAAAATCGATGGGGATCTGCGGTCTGGCACCGATGGTCATGTCGAGTTGCATCAACGGCAGCACAGAAAAAACCAGGGCCACGAAGAACAGCCAGAATACAGCGCGTTGCATCGAACCGTTGTCAAACCAGTTCAGAAAGCCAGTTGCCCGTTGCTGCAGGCGGTGAAGGGCATCATCGAACAGCTGACTCTCGTTGCGTTCCGGAAAGTACAGTTGCAGCCGGAACAGCCGCTGCCGGTTGGTATAGAGGAGGCCGCCACCGGTCAGCGCCAATACGCTCATCAGCAAGGGCAGATTCAGGCCATGCCAGATGTGCAGGTGGTATTGGGGCAGACGGCCGTCCAGCACAGCCGTCGAGGCGCTGGCCAGCAGATCCCCAACCGTATATTCCGGGAACATGCCGACGATCAAACACAGCGCAACCAAGATTTCGACCGGTACGCGCATATAGCGGGGCGGCTCATGGGGGCTTTTGGGCAGATCTTTGGGCTCGCCGTTGAAGAAGACATCGTGGATGAAGCGCAGCGAATAGGCGACCGAGAAAGCACCGCCGATGGTGGCAAACACGGGTATCAACCAGGAGATCGACCCCAGCGTGCTTTGATGCAGCGTTTCGGCAAAAAACATCTCTTTGGACAAGAATCCGTTCATCAGCGGTACGCCGGCCATGGCTGCGGCGGCCACCATGGCCAAGGTGGCCGTGATGGGCATATGGTGCCACAGGCCGTTGAGTTTGCGCATATCCCGGGAGCCGGATTCGTGATCGATGATGCCGGCCGCCATGAACAAGGAGGCCTTGAAAATGGCATGGTTGATGACGTGAAAGACGGCCGCTACGGCAGCCAGGGCGGTTCCCATGCCGAACAGCAGCGTGATCAACCCCAGGTGGCTGATGGTGGAGTAGGCCAACAACCCTTTGAGGTCGTGTTTGAACAGGGCCTGGTAGGCGCCCAGCAGCATCGTCAACATGCCGGTGATGCTGACGATCAAGAACCAGCTCGTGGTTCCGGAAAGAACGGGATACAGCCGCGCCAGCAGGAAGATGCCGGCTTTGACCATGGTTGCCGAATGCAGGTAGGCGCTGACCGGTGTCGGTGCGGCCATGGCATGCGGCAGCCAAAGGTGGAACGGGAACTGGGCCGATTTGGTGAAGGCGCCCAGCAGAACCAACAGCAGGATGGTGTGGTAACGGCCAGAGTGGCGTATCAGATCGCCGTTTGATAGGACCACGTCGATGCTGTAGGAACCGACTGTTTGGCCGATAAGGATAAAGCCGCCCAGCAATGCCAGTCCGCCGGCCCCCGTGATGGTCAAGGCCATGCGGGCCCCTTTGCGGGCGTCACTGCGATGGTGCCAGTATCCGATCAGCAAAAATGAACTGATGCTGGTCAGTTCCCAGAAAAACCAGAGCAACAGCAGATTGTTGGCCAGCACCACACCGGTCATGGAGGCCATGAACAACAGCAGATAGGCATAGAATCGACCGGCCTGGTCCGCATCGGACAGGTAGTAGCGGGCATATAGGATGACCAGCAGACCGATGCCGAGGATCAGGGCAGCGAACAGGAGGGAGAGGCCGTCCAACCG
>JASFFF010000502.1:0-3320 GCA_050124445.1 Desulfosarcina sp. | reverse complement strand
AGCAAGCATGGGAAACGACGCCAAGGGATTCGAGTTCAAAAAGTTCGCCACGCCGCGCATCATCGGCGGCATCGCCATTGTTGTCATCATCCTGTGGGCCCTTTCCGTCATCTTCGGTTCTTCCAATGGCCCTGCAATGAAACGGCATGCCCGCACGGGTGAACCGGCTGCCTCGATCACACAAACGGCCGATGATGACCACACGCGACCGGCAACGGCTGACCACCAGGCGGCCGCCGAGCGGGCCGTCGACGGCGGCCATGCGGCGGCCACAACCGACACCACGGGACACGGCCGCACCGGCAGCCATGGGCCATCGGCGGGCCACGGTACCACCGATGCGTCAGCGACCGCCGCCCGGAAATCCCATGCCCCCGCCGCTGCGGGGGATAGCGGCCATGGTTCGCAAGGATCGACGGCGGCCGCAACCGCCGACAGCCAACCGGCAACACACGCACAACCGGCACAACGTCCGCAGTCGTCTGAGGCCGGCGGGACGGATGTTTCGGCAAGCGATCACGGTGCTGCCCAGCCGCCTTCCACTTCTCACGAGACCACCGACGGGCACCCAATTGCTGCTGACGCACCGGCACACAAACCCAAGCCGAAGGGGGTCGCTTTCGTCGAAGCCGCCATCGCGCCGCTGCGCTTCGAATTGGAGGAACGCTGGTGGGGTTGGCGGGCCAACGACCTCATTAACCTGACGGACAACGTTAACAATTATCAGATGGGTGTTCTGGAGGTGACCCGGCGCACCACCGTGGCCCTGGCCGAGCGGATTTCACGCACCGGCTCCGCGGATGCCTTTGACGAGAACTTGGAGCAGGCCATGAACTGGTTCATGATCAAGGCCAGCAGCTACTGGTTCCCCTCGGCAGAGACCAAATACAAGGAAGGGTTGGAGGAGCTGGAAGCCTATCTGCAAAAGCTGAACAACGGCACGGCCACCTTTTACACCCGCACGGACAACCTGATTCCGCTGCTTTCCTCGTTTGAAGACCTGCTCGGCAGTTGCGACGAGAACTTGGTCAAACAGACCAACGAAGACGGGTCTCCGGTGAGTTTTTTCGTCGTGGACAACTACTTCTACTACACCCAGGGGGTGGCCAACGCCATGGCAATAATCCTGGAGGCCGTGCATCACGACTTCCTGCTGACCCTGGAGCAGCGCAACGGCACCGAGCTGCTGCACCATGCCATCATCTCCTGCCAGTGGGCCGCCCAGCTGGATCCGTGGATTGTCCTGGATCGCGACCTGAGCAGCGTCTTCGCCAATCACCGGGCCAACATGGCCGCGCCCATTAGTCATGCACGCTTTTATATCGGTCAGCTGATCAAAACGCTGTCGACGTGATCGGAAGTCAGGAAACGGAAATCTGAAGTCTCATGATGTCGCCCGCCAAGCCTGTATAAAACACGATTCACCCCAGCAGCCTGCCGGCAACGCTCTCCAACAGGCACATGCCCCGATCGGTCAAGCGGAGCCGCCCGTTACCCGTTGTTATCATGCCTTCGGAGGTCAGACGGGAGAGCTGCGGCTCGAAGCGCTCTGAAAAGTCGGCCTCGAACATGGAGGCAAACGCTGCCGTGTCGATGCCTTCGGTCTGCCGAAGTCCCAGGTAGATAAACTCCATGATCTGCTGCTCACGGGTCAACACCTCCCTGCCCGCCACAACCGGTTGATCCTGGCCAATGGCCGCCAGATACCGATCCAATGTGCGCTGGTTCCACCAGCGCGTGAAGGGCTTGAAGCTGTGCGCCGCCGGCCCGAAGCCCAGATAGGGTGCAGCGTTCCAGTACTTGCGATTGTGCTGTGAACGCCAGTCGCGGCGATCGCCGGCAGCATGTCGGGCAAAATTGGAAACTTCATACTGACGGTAGCCGTTGTCATTTAAAAACCGGCCCGTTCTGAGGAACAGATCGCCGATGGTTCTCTCATCCGGAGGCAAAATCTGCCCGGCTTGTACCTGTCTGGCCATGGGCGTATTCGGTTCGACGGTCAAGGTGTAGCAGGAGAGATGCTCCGGTGCCAGCCGCACGACGCTGGCCATCTCCGCTTGCCAACGACGCGGTGTCTGACCGGGTATGCCATAAATGAGATCCAGGCCGACATTGTCAAAACCGGCTTTTCGGGCCCATTCATAGGTTGCAACCCCTTCTTTGGCATCGTGGATGCGCCCAAGAAAGGCGAGGGTTCGCTTATCGATGGATTGCAGGCCAATCGTGAGCCGATTGAGTCCTGCCTGAAGAAAATCGGCTAGCTTGCGGCGATTCACGGTTCCCGGGTTGACCTCCAGGGTCACTTCGGCATCAGCGGCCACTGAAAAGCAGGTCTGCACGCCATTTAGCACCTGCGCCAGTTGACGGGGGGTCAGAAGCGATGGGGTGCCGCCGCCCAAGTAGACGGTATCTACAGGCAGATGTCGATCCTGGCAGCGCGCAAGCTCGCTCATCAAAGCCTCGATATAGGCATCGATCAGATCCAGCTGGGTAATGGAATAGAAGTCGCAATAGGCGCATTTGGACCGGCAGAACGGGACGTGGATGTAGATGCCGAATGGTGTGCCGCATGAAGCGTCGGTGGTCATGATGCAGCCTTGGGGGAGTGGTGGTCGGGGTTGGGCGTTTAAAGTTCAGGGTTGCAGGTTCGAGATTCGAGGTTCGGCCTGGCCGAAGGCGCACAGGTTGATAAAAAAACCGGTTGCGCGCCGGTGAAAAATGCCAAATCGCTTATAACAATTCTCAAATAGATCACAATGGTTATAATCCAAAGAAAAAACGTATTTAAAAATTAGGGAATTTTGAATTTGGTTATTGCGATTGATTGGTTATTTGGTTTTTGGCTATTGATTTTACCTTCACCATCTGCGGCACGCTTGTGGCTGGGTTTATAAACGGATTCAGCGCCGGCTCAAGCGGCTTCAGCGGCAACCTTGCCCAGCTCCAGCCCCACTTCCAGCGCCTGGCGGTTCATCTCCACAAAGCCCGACGGAATGCGTGTTGTAAGCACCTTCATGATCGATTCCGGGCGCACCAGTCCCGTCAAGCCCACCACCGTGCCCAGCATGCAGATGTTGAATACGATCGGCTTGCCGATACGATCCATCACCGTACGGTACATGGGCAGCTCGCGCTGGATCGCATCCACCTTCAGCTGCGGTTTAACAAAGCGCGTGTCCGTGATCAGCAGCCCGCCGGGGCGGATGATGTCGCAATACTTGTTGTACGACTCCTGGGTCAGGCATACCAGCACGTTGGGCTGGATCACCTTGGGATAGTTGATCGTCGTGTCCGAGATGATCACGTCGCTGCGCGTGGCG
>JASFFF010000501.1:0-3327 GCA_050124445.1 Desulfosarcina sp. | reverse complement strand
TTTCTCGAGAAATTCCTTGGCCACGCCCTCAACCAGCGCTGGAGAAACCGCACCCAGCTTGGACTGGAGCTTGAAAATAAGATTCCGTTCCACCTTGCTGAGTTGGTCGATCAGCGGGGAGACGACATCCCATCCCAAGGCTTGAACAAGGATCGCTGCTTTTAATGATCCGATGAGATTTATGGGGTCCATGGTGTCGACTATCAAGTAAAGGTTTCAAGAATCCAAGAATTCGACCGTCTCCGCGGTAAGCCGCGGGGCATCTTCATCGTTAGGATGAGAATCGATTTCCGTTTCGCCCGCCAAAGCCGCAGCCCCGATGAGCGGGATCTCCGCTGCGCTTCGACAAGTGACGGAAATTGCGCTCGCTATCGCGGTTCAAGGGGCTCCTTTTTGGATGCTTTCCGGTGTCCTTCAATTTCGGTTCCCATGCCCCTTGAATTCTTTTTCTGCCATCAGGTTTCCTTGAGCCATGCTTTCATCAATTGCGTCGAGCCCGACCGGTTTTCATTGATCAGATTCTCGATTTGATGGGTGTAGCTGTTTTCATTTTCGGCTTCCGCATAACGACGCTCCAGCTCTTTGATTGTTTGGGGCAACTGCTCCAACATTTGGATCTCTTCAATGGGCGTTGACGTCAGCCAACGGGTCAGTGGTTTGATAATCATTATGAAAGACAACAGGAAAAAAATCCCCGCTGCCGAATATTTAACCAGGGTCTGATGGGTTTTTAATAGTTCCACCCATCCGGCAGGTTCCGGTTGAGACACCGCATCGGATGTCGTCTCGGCTTCAAAGGGAATATTGACCACTTCAATCTTGTCGCCCCGCCCAGAATCGTAGTCCACAGCGCTTTTAACGATGTTTTCCAGCTTGGTCATCTCTTCGGCGGTTCTGGGTACGTATTGTACCTGTTCTTCGTCGGCACCCGCTTCAGCCTGCTGATACGTGCCGTCGACCACGACAGCCACTGAGAGGCGCTGAATGCTGCCGATGGGCATGACCTGACGGTCGACCCGTTTTCCAATTTCGTAGTTTTTGGTGTACTGCTGTTTCTGACTGTTTCGAGCGCCGGTCCCGGTCGCCGTACCCGTATTTTTGGGCACCACATTGGCCTGTAGGCCAGGAACGCCGCCGGCTACCGTTTCAGAATCGTTGGAGATGGAACTCGAGGACTGCTCACTGCGGATGACAGAATTATCGGGTAGGTAAAGCTCTTCCGTCTTTTCATGCTGGGTAAAATTGAGCAGACATGATACCCGAACGATGGCTTTATCCAATCCCAGGACGCTCTCCAGCATGGTTTTAACACGGTTTTCCAACAAGCGTTCCTTTTTCTCCTGGAATGCCAGCTGGTTGGAGGTAATCTGGCCCACGCTGGACTTTTCCTTGAGCCCGGCCAGCATTTTTCCGCTGCTGTCTATAATGGTGACGTCTTCAGGGTGCAAACGAGATACACTCGAGGCGACCAAATGAACGATACCCTGTATCTGCTCTTTACTCAGATATTTGCCACGCCTCAATTTGAGGATGACCGACGCGGTTGCCGGCTCCTCTTCTTCGATAAACAAGGATCGGGCGGGCATGACGATATGCACCCGGGCACTTTCAACTTCCATCAAGGTGTTGATGGTACGGCTCAATTCTCCCTGCAGGGCACGCTGGTAATTGACATTCTGAACAAACTCGGTCATGCCCAGTTTCGTGTCGTCGAATACCTCAAAACCGATACCGGTTCCCCTGGGCAATCCTTGGGAGGCCAATTGCAATCGGGTTTCATATATCTTTTCGTAGGGAATACGCACCCCTGTCCCATCCATGGTAAGCTGGTAGGGAATTTGTTCTTCTTTTAACTTGGTAACGATTTCAGCCGCATCCTCGGGGGCCAAATTGCTGTACAATGGATGCAAATCGCCGGTCTCCGACCACGTCATCAAAAAGGCCAGGCCAGCAATGGTGCCACCTAATAAAATGGCCATTGCCACCAGTTTTCCAGTGGAAAGGCCCTTGAAGGCCAGCTTGATTTGCTGCGGCAGCGTGGACAGTGAAAAGGCCATCGAAACTCCTTCGCTCAACATTCAATCGTGGTGTTGCCGCGGCTTCCAATCCCGATGGTTGTGTTGTTGAAAAGGTTTGATGCGATGTTCGGGTTAGATGCCGCTAAAAACCGCCGCCTTAGATGGACATGCGGCGAATCTCATCGTAGGCCGACATGAGTTTGTTGCGTATCTGCATCACCAGCTCAAAAGATATTTCCGCTTTCTTCATGGCGATCATGGTATTGTGAATATCCTGATTTTTTCCGGTGGCCAGGTCGCGGACCGCTTGATCGGCATCCAACGCCCGCCGGTTGACATCCGCCAGCGACCGTTTGACAAAGTCACTGAAGGGTGTCGGCGATTTTTCGTTGGACTGTTTATTGCCCACTTCCATCTCGGGCAGGATCGACTGTAATTTGGGTATCGTCAGATCGTTCATGCGTTTCTTCCTATATCCAGGGCCATACCGGCCATGTCTTTGGTTGCCCGCACAGCGGTGGCATTGGCTTCAAAACTCCGACTGGCCGAAATCATGTTAACCATCTCTTCAACAATATTGACGTTGGGCAACCGAATATAGCCGTTTTCATCGGCGTCTGGATGGCCGGGATCGTATTTTTGCACAAACGGCTTGTCGTCCTCGATGATCCTGGCCACTTTGACACCGTGCCCCTGCCCTGCCAGCTGTTCGTCAAGGGCCGACTTAAAACTGTCTGTTTGGCTTGATTCGAAAACAGCATCTTTGCGCTTGTAGGGTTCGCCGTTTTGGGTGCGGGTGGTGTTGGCATTGGCCATGTTGCTGGAGATGAGATTCATTCTCAGGCGCTGGGCGCTGAGTCCGCTTGAACTGATTGCCAGACTGTCTAAAAAATTCATGGTTACTTGGTACCTCCGGTAATTGCGTTCTTTATGCCTTTGAATTTGGATGCAATCATCTGAGCGCTGGCCTTGTATAACAGGCTGTTTTTGGCAAGCGCCGTCATTTCGGCATCGATGTCGACACCATTGCGGTCGCCACGAAATAGCAGCGGGTTTTCAGGGGTCTTTGCTTTCGCACGCGCCGGATCATCCGCTATCGACTGCTCGGCAAGATGCTGATCATCGGTCGTCTGCAGCTGCCCCGCAGTCACACCGGCCGGTTCCTTTTGAAGCGCTGCTTCAACATTCATGGCAAATGGTCGGTAGTTGGGTGTATCCGCATTGGCCACGTTATTAAGAATCATTTCATGCTTGCGCGCCCGCAGATCCAATGACCGTGACAAGGTGGAAATCGTTCCGCTGAATAAAT
>JASFFF010000500.1:0-3340 GCA_050124445.1 Desulfosarcina sp. | reverse complement strand
CCAGCGGCGAATGGCTTATTTTTGCGCCTCCGAAGCCGCTTTTTCCGGCTCCACCAATTCAATCTCGTTCCTTTCCATTATAAGCTTAATCGCCTGTTTTTCAAGTAAAGCGTGCTTAAAAAGCTCCAGCTTGTCACCGCTGTTTCCATAGATGCCCTTGATCACGTCAACCGGCTGATTGTAGGTGGCGGCCATCTCTTCATACCCCTTTTGCAGGTCCTCGTCGGCCAGCTCCATTTTTTCCTGCTGAATGATCTTGCCCAAAATCAGCTGGCGCCGCACCTGCTTTTCGGCGGTGTCACGGTATTTTTCCGACAGGCTTTCTCGGGAGATGCCGGCCTCTTCAAAGGTCTTGTTGTGGTATTGAAAAGAGCGCTCGGCGTCGTTGACAATGTGATTGAGTTCGTATTCCACCATCACATCGGGAACCTCGAAGTCGATCTTTTCGAGGATCTGGCTGAATATCTGCTCGTTGAGCTCCTGCTCGATGCGTTTTTCGTACCCCTGGGTCAGGTTCTCTTTGATTTTTTCCCGGACCTCGTCCAGGGTCGTGAACGGCCCCAGCTGTTTGGCCATCTCATCATCGATCTCCGGCAGCACCTCTTTGCGGATCTCATTAAGCGTTACCGTGAAATCCACCGTATGGCCGGCCAGTTTCTGGTTGAAATAGTCATCAGGAAAAGTGACGGTGATCGCTTTTTCTTCGTCGGGGTTCATACCTATAACGCCCTTGTCGAAATCTGCGGATACATGCGCATCGCCGAGTTTGATCACCAGATTTTCGGTCTTTTTGGTTTCCTCGAAGGGCTGGCCGTTTTTAAAGCCCTCGTAGTCCAATTGGACGAAGTCGCCCTCCTGGGCCGGTCGCGCCTCGTCGATGGGCTCACGTTTGGCCAGGTTTTTTTGCATCATTTTGATCTGGACGTCCACCTCTTCGTCGCTGGCCGCGTAGTTGCTCTTTTTCAATTTTAGGCCGGTAAAATCAATATCGGCAATATCGGGCTGAACTTCAACTTTGGCATCAAAATGGTAGGGCCCCTTGGCATCCAGCTCCGGTGGGTCCACCGTCGGCGAGCCAACCACCTTCAGTTCGGTCTCCTTGAGCGCCGCCACATAGGCATCCTGGATCAGCTTGCCGGTGACATCGGCATTGACATCCTTTTTATACATGCGCTCAAGCACGCTGCGCGGGGTTTTCCCCGGTCGAAAGCCTTTGACCTTGGCGGTTTTCTTAAGGGTTTTGTATGCATCATCCAAGGCGCGGGTAACATCCGCTTCAGGGACCTCAATGTGCAGGACTTTCTTAACCGAACTTTGATCCTCAACAGTTACCTTCATGACCATCCTTTCTCAACGCTGACCGAAGCATTTCCCGGAGCAATGCCGACCATGACCCGATTCAGACAAAAAGTAAGCGCCCCGACGCAGCAGGCATCAGGGCTCGATAAAACCGTTCCGGCAACCGCAGCGAATTTAACAAATCGAATAAATAGAATTTTTTCAATCTGTTCCCGCATCCGGTGTGGAAAAGCGCTCGACCGGTTCGGGTTTCAATTCAGTTCAGTACAACGGTGCCAGGATTGATTTGGTGCGAGAGGGGAGACTTGAACTCCCACTCTGTCGCCAGAGCTGGATCCTAAGTCCAGTGCGTCTACCAATTCCGCCACTCTCGCAATTGTTCGTAAGTAGGCATCTGTAATAAATGGCTTCTACAACTTGACAATATGTGCAAATAAACTAAAATCCGCAAAAAAATCAACGCAAAAAAATAATATTGATGGACCTTTCTGTCAAGGACGCCCGCTTGCTTATGCCCGCAGCCAACCCCGGTTCGATTTTGCACTCAAAGATGCCCGCCATGCTGATCGGCTGCCTTATTCTGATCGCATGGTTGTCGTTGGCGGCCGGCTATGCCCGTGCGGCAACGATCGTGCTGGATCCGGGCCATGGCGGCAACGACCATGGTGCCGGCGGCGACAGCCGTTTTTCCGAAAAGCAGTTCACCCTGGCCCTGGCACAGAAAGTCAGCGCGCGGTTGGCCGACCGGCACCAGGTGGAGCTGACCCGCACGGCGGACATAGGGTTGACCCCTGAGGACCGCGCGGCGCTGGCCAATCATCTGCAGGCCGACCTTCTGATCAGCCTGCATGCAGCGGTGAGTCCCTATTGCGGCAGCCGGACCGCGGCCATCTATTTTCACAGCGATGCGCGGTTGGTGTTTGCCCCCGATACATCGATGCAGGGGACACTGGACGAGTTGGATGCCGATAGGCGCCTATGGGAACGGCTGCAGAATCGGCACCAGCAGAAAAGCCAGCAGGTCGCCGCGGCGCTCAAGAGAGCATTCACAGCCAACGGGGCCTTTGACAGTGTAACGGTCAGCAGTGCTCCACTGGTGGCCCTGATGGGCGCTGACCTGCCGGCGGTGTTGCTGGAGGTGGGGTGTATTCATCAGGATGTACCCTTAAGCGCACAACAATATGAACAGCAATTAAATGCCCTTGCCAAACCGGTCGCCATTGCCATCCAAGCGGCAATCGATGATTTGATGCAATAGGTGTGGTTGGCACTCAGCGCTTGCGCGCTGACAGGATCAGTGGTAAGAGGGCCAAAAAATGATATCGGGGCGTGGCGCAGTCTGGTAGCGCACCTGCTTTGGGAGCAGGGGGCCGGAGGTTCAAATCCTCTCGCCCCGACCAAATTAATCAACAAAAACGAAGTTTTGCAGACATTGTAAAAATCCCGCTCTTAAAAAAGTGGGACGTCTCTAATTATCTCATTAAAATTACCGAGCATCCCGTATTTTGCATTTTTGAACCACCCTCCCCTCCCTCTTTTAATCAATAGTTTAGATCTGACCCATTCAACGCAAACATTGCATAGAATCGTTTCAAAAATTGGCCAAAATGAAGGAAAATTTCTTTGCTGAACATGAATATCGCCTAATCAGCCGGGCTGCGATTGGTTAAGCCCAACAGCACAAAAAAAGGTTTAAATATTTCGTCCTGTGGGCTACCTTCTCGACATCCAGCAATTTTCAAGTTTGTATTTATTAGGATATTTAGAGCTGTCCCTTATTTTTCCTTATTTTTCTCGAATCGGCTAGCATCATTGCCATTTCCTTGCGATGCTGATTTTCATCAGTCTCTGGCCACAACTCTATGCGCATCCTTAGCCATTGCTCATGTTCGTCCAGCTTGAGATACCGGATAGAAATCTTCATTTCTTTGCTTTGCATGCCAGGCTAGCCTTTTGCTGTTAATGTATTTTTTGTTAGCAACCTGAGAAAAACAATGTAATGCGTAACGAGCAGCATTGGAACCCAGAAGGATGGAATCCA
>JASFFF010000499.1:0-3344 GCA_050124445.1 Desulfosarcina sp. | reverse complement strand
GCCTCCATGGCCTTGACCATGGAATACTCGCGATGCAGGATCCCCGATATGAGAATACGGATCACGTAGCTTTTCGAGCCTGCGGCCGCTTTGCGCACACCTTCCCAGTCGCCTGCCTGGCATAATTGCATGACATGATTGACCAAGCGCCGATTGGCGCGCATACCGACAACCGTCCAGAAAATGGCGCGCTCAATGATCACCGTGAGGGAAAGCAGGGAACAGAAAAGCAACGGGATCATCACCGGCCCGCCGCTTTTAAAAAAATCGATCATGATGAATCCTCTTTGTTGCCCCATCGCCAGTCGAGCCTTGCGCCTTTTTTCCAACATATCCATACGAACAGGGCGGTAGCGGTGAAAAAGTAGATCGGGAGAACGATTATTTTCCAGCCTGGCTGGGATAGCGTCAAGCCCCCGACGATCATCAACAGCACAACCAACAGCAGGACGGCCCAGCCCTGCCATTTGATCGGCAGCCCCCAGCCGAGGCCGTATGTCATTGCCGGAAACCAGATCGTTTTGGGTGGCTGTTTCATATGCCCTCCTTTTCAGGGGTCGTACCCGGTTGTTGGTCATTCACCCTGCTGCGGCTCACGGCGATTCGGCATGAGGTGCACCACCGGCCAAGCACCACATGGACTCGGGTTGACCTGAAGCTGGCAACCGTACGCGGCCGCAAGAAGGTTTTCATCGATGACTTGGCCCGGGGTACCGCAGGCGCGGATGCGGCCATCCACCAGCAGTAGCAGTCGATCAGCATACATGGCCGCTAGGTTGATGTCATGCGATACCATCACCACCGTCGTGCCGCTGTCTACCCTGAGCCGGTCCATCAGATCCATGATGCGAACCTGGTGGGCCAGGTCCAATGCAGCCGTGGGCTCGTCCAAAAGGATCAGGGCCGGCTGTTGGCAGACGGCACGGGCAATGGAGGCTCTTTGGCGTTCACCGCCGCTCAGGCTGTTGAGGCGTCGATCAGCCAAGTGGCCCAGATCGGTAAAATCGATGGCCTGACGGGCGATCTTAAAGTCGGCCTCCCCTTCGATGCCCAACACACCCAGGTAGGGAGAACGGCCCATGAGCACCATCTCCTGTACGCTGAACGGGCTGTCGATCCCACCGCTTTGGGCCACGTAGGCCATCTGGCGAGCCAGATCCTTGCGCCGATAACGGTTTAACGGCTGGTCCCTGTAATAAATCGTCCCGCCGGAAATGGGTAATAGACCGGCCAGGGATTTTAGCAGGGTGGTCTTTCCCGAGCCATTGGGGCCGATGATGATAAACAGTTCTCCCGGATCCACTTCGAACGTTAGATCCCGTAATACCGGCTTACGAGCATAAGCACAGCGAAGCCGGTCTAAGCGAATGATGGCACTCATCGTTTGGACCGCCTCAATAGGATGATGAACAAAGGCGCACCGATCATGGCGGTGATGACCCCGCCGGGCATCTCTCCCTGGGGGGGCAGCACCCGGGCCAGCAGATCACAGATCACCATGTAGGCCCCACCGCCGAGGACACAGGCCGGCACCAGGATTCGATGATCCGGGCCGCTAAGCAGTCGCAGCAGGTGGGGGATGACCAGTCCAACGAATCCGATCAGCCCGCATTGACTCACTGTGGCGCTGATCATCAGGGAGGTGATGACCAGCAACACCACGGTGACCCGCCGTACCTGCACACCCAGAGAGGCTGCCATATCGCTGCCCAGCAGGAGCAGATTCATGTGGTTGGAGTAAATGAAAATGACCATGAAACAGGGCAGCAGAATGATGGCCAGCATGCCCACGTGCCGAATCTGGGAGGCGGAGAGGTCGCCCATCAGCCAGAAGATGATGTTGTGCAGACGGTCGTCCTGGGTAATGGAGAGCAAGAACATGATCACGGCGGTGCAAAAGGCATTGACCATGACCCCGGAAAGCAGCAGTGCATCTTTGATCACCACAGCCCTGCCGGAAGAGATGAGGATAATCAACACCAGGGTGGCCAAGCTGCCCGCGAAGGCAGTCAGACTCACCCCGGGGATACGCGACAATCCCAACATGATGCCGATGATCCCGCCGATGGCCGCACCACCTGAGATACCGAGGATGTAAGGTTCCGCCAGGGGATTTTTAAGCAGGGCCTGAAAAACCAGCCCGCCGAGGGACAGGGCCGCCCCGACAAGCGCGGCCAGGATCACCCGGGGAAAGCGAATGCGCCAGATGATCGCCTGGTCCGTGGATGAGCCGGTTCCTGCCGAAAAAAGGGTGGTCCAGATCGAATCGAGGCTGGCTCCGGAAGAGCCCATGGCCAGCCCGGCGACCATGGCAGCCATGAGCACCAACCCAAGCACCAGGGTGACCAGGGCCATTTTGGTATATAAGGATGAGGCATGCACATTCACGGTTGGGCCTCAAGGTGGTGGTCCGGAAAACAGTGCGGATGGATCAGGCGGGCCAGCATTTCAAGCCCCTCCACCAACCGCGGAGACGCGCGGTCGAATACATTGGAATCCACCAGATAAATGCGCCTGTTCATGACCGCCGGCAATTCAGGCCATTGCTGCCACTCGGCTTTCACCTGATCGAACACCGCCGCGCGGGCCATGGAGGTAATGATCATCACATCCGGCCACAGGCCAATCACCTGCTCCTTGGAAAAGCGCGGGTAAGGTGTTGCCCCCTGCGCCAAGTTGGTTCCTCCGGACATAATAATCAATTCGTGGATGAAGGTGGGCGTACCCACGGAGACGATCGGAGAGATACCGATTTGAAAAAATACGCCCGGCGTTTGGTCGGCGCAGGCCACCTGCTGCCTAACCCGCTGTATGCGATCGGTCATGGCCCCGACGATGGCTTCGGCCCGGGCGTGAACGTCCAGCAGTCGACCCAACTCAAGCAAGGTGTCCATTACAGCATTCAGGTCCCGCGGGTCCACTGCATACACCGGAATTCCCACTGTTTCGAGCTTGCGCACGACGGAAATGGGATTGCCATCCTTGACAGCGATGCATAGGTCGGGTCTCAGGGCAACGATTTTTTCCACATCCAAGTGAACATATGATCCCACTTTGGGCAGTTCTTCGGCGGCTGGCGGGTAGTCGCTGAATTGCGTGGCACCGACCAAGCGGTCGGACAAACCCAAGGCAAAAATAATCTCGGTGATGCTGGGTGCCATGGCCACGATACGTTGCGGCCGATCGGGCACACGCACGTGGCGGCCGAACTGATCGATGGCTAGTTTTGCTGATGATGGTGTATGGCCAAACGCCAGCAGACAGCCAAGCAACAACCAACCTGCCCGCCTGAGCCCTGCCATTTTGGCCAGCCCGCGGCCGGTCGAATCGCTCCGTGCAGCGCT
>JASFFF010000498.1:0-3353 GCA_050124445.1 Desulfosarcina sp. | reverse complement strand
GACCAGGATCAGGTCGTATGTGTTTTGTGTGAATTTGAGCAGCAGGCGGCCGTCCATGGGTTGAATCCGGACCCGGTTGTCGGTTAACTCGGACTCGGTCAGCGGGGTGGGAAATTTTCTTACTAGAGTCAGGAGCAAGGGATCGAGTTCAGCGTACTCAATGCTTTTCAGGGAGGGATATTTCAAGGCTTCGCTGATGACGCCTCCGGCCCCGCCGCTTATGACAAGGATTTTTTCAGGTTTGGGGTGGGCCAGCAACGGCAGGTGAACAAATTCTGCGACAAAGGGAATGTCCGGAACAGGTGTGATGATCTGGGCCATGCCATCCTGAAAGAAGAGAAATTGTTCCTGGTTTTGAATAACGCATACATTGCCGTAGCGGGAGTTCTGGTAATGAACCACATTTTGGTTTTTCCACTGGGCATTGACAGAATGCTGATGCAGTTTGTCGATTTGTCCGAAATATAGCAGATAACTAAAAACCAGGATAAGAGTAGCCAGAAGTCCTTTCAGAGATTTTGGGGAAGACGGGGTATCTGGAGAAGGGGTCAGCAAAACCAGGCAGGCGAAAAGGTTTGTCAGAACCAGTCCGGCTGCCGCCTGGAAAGCGTTCAGATGGACCACAAAAAGGTATGTGCAGAAAATACCGCCGATAATGGTGCCAACCGTCTCATACACGTAAACCCGGCCGGCGATGGACGCCTCCTGCCCTGAGATCAGCGTGTAAATCCGGCAGCTACAGGTAAACAGGGCGCCGTGAAGCATGCTAACCGGAAGCAGAATCAGTAGGGAGGTATAAAACATCGATAGCAGCCCAAGGCTTTCACCAATGGAAACTCCGAGAAGGGGTTTAAGTAGGCGGGTCAGATAAATTGCCGGAAACAGTGACAGGACAAAAAGAATGGTAATCAGCGTAAACATGGCCGCCATGTTTTTTGATTTTTCGGCTGGCCATCCGGCAAGGTAAGCACCCAGGGCCTCCAAGATGAGCCAATTGGATAGGATGATCCCAATTGATAACTCATTGCCGGAAAAAACGATCAACAGCTCCCGTAACAGAAGGATTTCTGCCACCAACCCGCTAAAGCCCATTACCAAAATGGCAATTCCGAGGCGTTTTTTCATTCAACGGAACCTTACTGAATTCATATCTTGGGTGTTAACCCATTTCTCATGTCTTCCATATCCAACCCATCACGAACTCTTTTTTATACACCTTTCCAATCATATGAGTGGGTTTTTAATACCTCCTACACTCAAAGAATGCCTCGTTCGCGGATAGGTAGCGCTTCCCCTCCTCCTGATATTATCAGTGCCAGATGAGTTTGTGCAGGGTCAAGATGTAATTGATTGGGATTTAATACGAACCGGAATTTTGTGGTAAAGATCAAATGATATTTGTCTTGGGAACTGCCAGGAGAATCCTAAGGATATGATGCAATTCTTTTCCTTCATCCTGAAGCCATTCAAAGATCATTATCCTATTCATGAGATATCCAGAGCATACATCAAGGTGGGTAATACGTTCGTGGCACACTAGCTGCTATCTCATTGTAATATTTTCGTTTATCCGCCACATACCATATGTTGCGGCGCCCCTATCCACCTGTTGACCATGCAAAAAATGCATGTTTGTATCGGAAAGAATCAGTTTCGACGATGGGCTGAATTGTAACAGCATCTATATATCACAGTTGCTGGTAGTGGATTATGGTATCCTCAACATGCGAAAATCAATAGCATCACAGCCATATTCTTGCCCGTAAATATTACGATGTGCCGATCGACATAAATAGGCGGGAAGATATGGACAGGTACGTTCCGTTGCATAAAATAGACAGCTACAATTTCAAGACCTTTCGAAATTATAAGCCTATCTCCCATTTTATAGAAGCCACATAAAAAAAAGCCAATAATTGCAATAAAAATCTTTCGGCAGCAATATATTTATTGCATCGGAAATTGACACCGCTATTATTAACTATTGGCATGATCCTTCGCAACTATCTATATTGTTATACAATTCAAATAATCGCAACTTCTGGCAGGCATCTGGAGTACTGATCCATACATATAAATTTGACATCATTGGTTGGTATTAATTTTGCTGGTTCATATTACTCTGTTTACGACTTTACCATGGAGACCTTACAAACATGCAAAGAGAAAACCACTACCTGCAACTATTGCTGGACATAACCAAAACGATTACCTCCGCACGAACTACCGACGATGTCTTTGACCTCATTGTGTCGCGAATACCTGAAGTCGTAGGTGTGGACGCTGCAACCATTCGTCTACTAGACCCTACTGGCAAAAAGCTGATTCTCAAGGCTTCATCGGGCTTGAGTGAAAAATACCTAAAAAGGGGTCCCATCGATGCGGAGGAGAGTGTCCTGTATGCACTAAAGGGCACACCCATTGCCATCGTAGACGCCGCCAATGACAACCGTATCCAGTATCCACGGGCAGCTCTCCAAGAGGGAATTGAAAGTCTTCTGGTAGCCCCCATTCCCATCCAGGGAGATGTTGGTGGAATTTTGCGGTTGCTCTCGCGGAAAAGACGAGAGTTTAATCAGCTGGAAATCGAATTCGTTGCCGCCTTGGCGGAACAATGCGGGATCTGCATCGAAAACGCACGGATTTACGATCAACAACAGCGACAGTTAGAATACTTTAAGGCAGTTTGTGAAATCAGTAAAAACATCGGCAAAACCCGGCAGCTTGACAACATTCTCGACTTTATTGTCAAGACAATTCCAAATGTAATGGACGTCAAAGCGTGCACAATCCGATTGATTGAACCATCCAAAGGCAAACTAGAGCTAAAAGCGGCCTACGGATTAAGTAATGCTTACCTACATCGAGGTCCGCTCGATGATGAGATGGCGACCTATTTTATTCTTAAAGGCGAGCCAGTGTTGATGCCAGACGCGACCAGTGATGTCCATACACTCTATCATAAAGATGCGGCCAAAGAGGGTGTTGGAAGCATAATAGCAGTACCTATTGCCATTCAGGAGGAAACCATCGGAATGTTGCGAGTACTTAGCGCTGAGCAGCGCTTTTTTTCGGAAAGCGACATCAACTTCGCCATGGCAATTGCCGAGCAGAGCGGTGTAGCCATTCAGAACGCTATTGACTATCAGAAAATGACAGAACTTCTTGAGACATGCCGCTCTAAACATACATAGCGGCTTCTAACGGACCCTTTGTTGCGACCAAGCCTTAGCCATCTATATATGTACGTGTTCACAGGGTCAAAATGCCCAATTTGCTGCAACTACCAGATCAGTAAGCGTTTACAGGGTGCCGAAGATGTGCGGCGCTGGGCACGCAGACGTATTGGTCAT
>JASFFF010000497.1:0-3355 GCA_050124445.1 Desulfosarcina sp. | reverse complement strand
TGTGGTGCGAAAAATCGTGATCGGGATTTTTACCGGTACCTTCATCGGCACCTGTATTGCCGCCCAGCTTTCCACACGATTTCTGAAAGGGTTCTTTGTCGTCTTTCTTTACTACGTGGCTATCCAGATGCTAACCAACAAGAAACCCAACGCCTCGCGGCAAATCCCCGGGCATGCGGGCATGTTTGCTGTCGGCAACGTGATCGGCGTGGTGTCCAGCCTGGTGGGTATCGGTGGCGGCACCCTCTCCGTGCCCTTTATGATTTGGTGCAACATGACGGTTCATCACGCCATCGGCACATCGGCAGCCATCGGTTTTCCGATTGCCATCGCCGGCACCACCGGCTACATCTTCAATGGGCTATCGATTGAGCATTTGCCGGATTATGCGATTGGGTACGTCTATCTGCCGGCGCTGTTGGGTACCGTGGTGACCAGCGTTCTGACGGCACCGTTGGGCGTACGCTTGGCCCACAGCCTGCCCGTGGATCGGCTCAAACGCGTTTTCGCCGTTCTTTTGTTTATCGTGGGCACCCGTATGTTGGCCGGCATCTTGTGACCCTGTTTCAAGCATATGTGCGTTTTTGCCGATCAATACCCGCATTCGGCAACCACCGACCGCTATACCCCGAAATATTCTTGACAAAACAGCCTTTCCGGCATACTTATTTCAACTTGGTATTTTATATCCCACCCGGCAATTCATCTGTGCGTACAGATTGCGAAAATCACATAATCGAAAGGAGAAAGAACACATGTCCACTCTTATTCCCCCGCATGGCGGCAAAGGCCTGACCATCTGCCTGCTCGAAGGCGCTGAACTCGAGGCCGAAAAAAAGAAAGCCGAAGGTCTAAAAAAAGTTGAGATTTCCCCGCGTGTCAAGGGCGACCTGATCATGCTCGGCATCGGCGGTTTCAGCCCCCTGACCGGATTCATGACCAAAGCGGATTGGAAAGGCGTTTGCGAGAGCTTTCTAACCGCCGACGGCACCTTCTGGCCAGTGCCGGTGTGCCTGGATGTCGGCAAGGACGATGCGGCCGCCATCAACGATGGCGATGAAATTGCACTTTATGATCCCGAAAGGGACGAAATCATGGCCACCATGAAGGTCACCGAAATGTTCGAGTTGACCGATGCCGACAAGAAATGGGAATGCGAAAAAGTTTTCATGGGCGAAGGGACCCCCACGGCTGAGGAGTTCTGGAAGATCGCCGAAGAAGACCACCCCGGCGTCCAGATGGTGATGAACCAAAAGCCGGTCAATCTGGCCGGCCCGGTCAAGGTGCTCAGCGAAGGCGACTACCCCACCAAGTATGCCGGCGTCTACCACCGCCCGGCCGAATCCCGAAAGCTGTTCGAAGAGCGCGGCTGGAGCGACGTGGCCGCCCTGCAGTTGCGCAACCCCATGCATCGCTCCCACGAATACCTATGCAAGATTGCCGTGGAAGTGTGCGATGGCGTTTACATCCACTCCCTGGTCGGCAATCTGAAACCCGGTGACATTCCAGCAGAGGTTCGTGTTCAATGCATCGACGCCTTGGTTAAAGGCTATTTCGTGGAAAAGAATGTCATCCAGGGTGGCTATCCGCTGGATATGCGCTACGCCGGTCCCCGTGAAGGCCTGCTGCACGCCGCTTTCCGCCAGAATTACGGCTGCTCCAAAATGATCATTGGCCGCGACCACGCCGGCGTGGGTGATTTCTACGGCATGTTTGAAGCACAGACCATCTTCGACAAGATCCCGACCCCGGGTGATGGCAAAGGGTTGCTGTGCCAGCCGTTGAAGATTGACTGGACCTTCTACTGCTACAAGTGTGACGGCATGGCCTCCCTGCGGACCTGTCCCCACGAAAAAGAAGATCGTGTGCTGCTCTCCGGCACCATGCTACGCAAGATGCTCTCCGAAGGTGGCGAACTGCCAGACCACTTCGGCCGCGACGAAGTTGTCGCTATCTTGCGCAACTACTATGAAGGACTCACCGAGAAAGTGGAGATCAAGACCCACAAGGCAGCCACCGGCAACTAGCCTTGGGTACTCATTAAATATGAAAAAAGCGGGGCGCACGGTGGTGCGTCCCGCTTTTTTTACCTGGTCGGTTTCCGATACGCTGAAAACGATCGGCGGACCAAGGCGCGTTGCCATACCTCTTCCGATTGCGGGAGGAATTTAAAACGACGTAAACTGACCTTTTGGATCGGGGTTCGTCGGCGGCCGTTCATCGCTGTCAGCAGGATCACGCATTCAACGCTGATGGGTTTGTCCATTTTTTTGTATCGAAGGGCAACGGCGCCAGTCAGGCAAATGATCGCCAGCATCACGGCAATCAGGGCCAAGGGTTGTGAATCAACGGCTGCCGATGGTTGAACCGGGTTCGCTCCCGCTGCTGATATGAAACAGCCACCACCGCCGCCGCCCGTGGTCGCTTGTCCGGTTGAAATGGCGGCGCTATCGGCCGTGTAGGCAATCCCGGAGGGGTCGACAATGACCCCATTTTCAACCCCGTCTTCATCACCCATGCCCCCGTCTATCAGCATCAAAGTAACGCTTTTGCGGTTGGCGGAAAAAACGGCATTGTCATAGACGTGCCACCCGCTGTCTGGATTATACTTGTAGAGCCTTGCACCTCTGGGCACCTGGGTTGAAAAATGAATCCGGACGGTGGCACTGGTGACCCCACTATTCAGGTAAAGCTTGAATC
The DNA here is from genome assembly GCA_050124445.1 of Desulfosarcina sp. Taxonomy (GTDB): domain Bacteria; phylum Desulfobacterota; class Desulfobacteria; order Desulfobacterales; family Desulfosarcinaceae; genus Desulfosarcina. Next base: position 655 of record JASFFF010000497.1, on the reverse strand, counting down.
CAATCAAGCCGAATTCCATTTTAACCAATGAATTGGGAATCGAATCCGTGGCTAGCGATTTAGCGGATACCAGCGAAGCGTCGTCGGACAGCGCCTCGACGCCGACCATGGTCTGTCCCTCGACAGTATTGACGCTCATCATGTTGGCTTCTTGGCAATCGGGGATACCGTCTTCATCGACATCCGCTAATGGACCGACTTCCTGGGCGTCGGGGATGCCGTTGCTATCCGAGTCGTCCGAATTGTGGGCGGCGAGGGTGGTAAATGTTGCAGACGGTGACCATTGCGAGGCGCCGCGGTGTTCATCGATGTATTTGACCCGCCAGAAATAGACCGTGTCGGTGTCAAGCACCATTGGACCAACCCTGTAGGCGGTCAGCTGGGAGTGGCAGGTCTCGTCCAAAATGAGGGTCGCAAAATTGGCTTCGGTGCTGATCTGCCACCGGGATTGGTAATGGCTGTCATTGTCGGTGTCGAAATAGTCCCCGGCGACCAGCACCGGTTTCAACCCGGACCGCTCTTTCTTGACATCGGTATCAACAACTGGAGCATCTGGGCCGGTGTTGCCCGGGGCTGCAGTCGGGTTGGTATTCGCCTCGAATTCATCGATGTTGCTCACCCCGTCACCATCGGCATCCTGATCGGCGTCATTGCT
>JASFFF010000496.1:0-3355 GCA_050124445.1 Desulfosarcina sp. | reverse complement strand
TTTTTAGTCGATCCCATACAATTTCATCTTGCTCAGCAAAGAGGGGTGGCTGATCTCAAGCATCCTGGCCGCATGGGTTCGATTGCCACCTGTGGCGGCAAGTGCCTTGCGAATCATCCTGTCTTCCAGTTGGGCCCGGGCTGATTTAAGCGAAAATCCGTCATAGTTGGCTTCCCGCCATTGATCTGCGCAGCCATCCGTTACCTGCCCGAAAAAAAAATTGGCCGTCTCCAGCGTCGATCCCTCGGCGAGAACAATGGCCCGTTCGATTACATTTTCCAATTCTCGCACATTGCCAGGCCAATCGTGTTGCATCAGTACAGCCATGGCTTCTGGAGAGATATTCTTGATCTCGCTTCCCAGGGTTTCATTGAAGCGGGTGATGAAAAATTGACACAATAGAGGAATATCCTCCAATCGCTGGCGAAGGGGGGGTAGGGCAATTGGTATCACGTTGAGCCGATAGAAAAGATCTTCTCTAAAATTACCTGAAGCCATCTCCTGCTCCAGATCTTTTGATGTGGCCGCAATGACCCGGACATCAACCCGGTTGGCCTTGCCCCCACCGACAGGGCGAATTTCGCTTTCCTGAAGCACACGCAGCAGTTTGGGTTGCAGGGAGACAGGGATGTCGCCGATTTCATCCAGAAACAGGCTGCCCCCATTCGCCGCTTCGAACAATCCCGATTTATTCGTGTCAGCACCGGTAAAGGCGCCTTTGACATGGCCGAACAATTCGCTTTCCATCAGGCTTTCCGGTATGGAGGCGCAATTTACGGCTACCATCGGGCCGGATTGCCGCTCACTTTCACGATGAATTCCCTGAGCCACCAATTCCTTGCCGGTTCCGCTCTCCCCGGTAATCAATACGGTACTGTCGAATCGAGCCACTTTCATGGCCATTGAAAAGACCGTTTGCATGGAAGCGCTTCGCCCGACCATTTTCCCAAAAGAGAGGCCGCCACCTAAGCTCTGGATTCGGTTTTTGAGTTCAATATTCTCTTTTTTTAGGCGTTCACGCTCTTCGGCCTTTTTGATGGTCAGGCGAATTTCTTCACTCTTAAACGGTTTGGAAACAAAATCATAGGCACCCAGTTTCATGGCGTCTATGGCCATGTCGATGCTGCCATAGGCAGACATCATGATCACCGTGGTGGAAAGCAGACGGTCGCGGCCTGCCTTCAAAAACTCCATACCGCTCATTTGAGGCATTTTGACGTCGCACAATACAAAATCAAACTGCTCTTGGTCAATTTTGGAAAGCCCTTCGGCCCCATTGACCGCCGTACTGATATCGTAGCCATACCGCGCCAGCATGGTTTGCAGCATGTGACGCATATTTTCTTCATCATCGATGACCAGAATTCTTTTGGGAAGTTGCTTGGTTTCCATGTTAACCTATAGATGCGTCGTTGCCGTTTTTCGATTGCGTCTTGGACAAGGGCAATATCACCTGAAAAGCGGTCCCTTCTTCTTCACTGCTGGATACGGACATGTGACCGCCGAGTTTTTCGATGATCATAAACGAGACGCTGAGGCCCAACCCTGTGCCTTGGCCGGGCTGCTTGGTTGTAAAAAATGGATCGAATACACGTGATAGGTCCGACGGTTGGATACCGGGCCCGTTATCGTGGACGATAATCTCAATCGAACGGGTGCCTGCCTCGCCAAGATGGCAAGCGGTGACCAAACGTATCTGCGGCTGGCTGGTTGGCTTTGAATGCAATGCATCCACTGCATTGAGCAGGACATTCAAAAACACTTGCCTGAGACGATCGGGATCTGCAAAAACGGTGTCCTCACTTGCGTCCAACCGGGATTCAAAACGAATTTCGCTTGCGGTCGGTTGATAGTTGAAAACAACCATCAGATCTTGGAGCAACTGGTGGACTGAAATGGATTTGGCTTGACCGGCAGAAGATCTCGACATATCCAGCAGCTGCCGAATGATATGATTGATGCGAGTAATCTCTTTTTCAGATCTGGCGATAAAGTCATTGCGCTCTTCGGGATTCAAATTCGTCTGCTTCATTAAATCCAAGTAACCCAAAACGATTCCGATGGGGTTGCCTATTTCATGGGCAATGCCCGACGTCAGGCGACCCACCGTGGCCAGCTTTTCTGCACGGATGACTTCGTTTTGGGCGATTGTGAGCTCCCGATTGGCGGTTTGCAGTGATTCGATGGTTTCTCTCAATACCCGCTTGTCTTCGGTAATTCGATGCAGCATTTTGTTCAGTGAAGATGAAAGTACGGAGAATTCATTGTCCTCTTTGCGGACGGAGAAAAGCAAGCTATCTTCATCCTGATAGGTTTCTGCCCGCCTGGCCAGTCGCTTTAGCGGCTTGAAATAGATGCGCGAAAGTTGTCGATTGCCGATCAGTGCGAAGAAAAAGCTGTTGATAACCACAAACATGAAGGCAATTTTTTGAATGCGGATAAAATCCTGATAGATGCCGTTCAGCGAACTTTCAATTCCTCCTGCGGCGATGGTTTCTCCTTCTGCTTTAACCGGGTGGGTGATGATTACAGAACGATGTTTCATGAAAAACCAACCGGCTGTTTGTCCGACTTTCTTCGTCATGCCCTCGCCTGATCGCAGGGTCTGATAAACCGCTGCTTCCAACCTCGAATTTGACTGTTTTATACTGGTGCCGGTGCTGGTGAACTGGTTTATCGTTGAGAAAAAGAAACTGTCGCTTTCGGGGAAAACAATGGTGCCTTCAAGCAGCTGCCATTGTTTATCGGCAAGCAGCATGTCTCGTTGATTTTCACAGGCGATGGATAGCGAAAAACGCTTTTGATCGGTGTAGTGCGAGATGGTTCTCTCTAAAAAGAAGAACATGACCAGAATATCGATAAACAGCATGGACAAGAAGAACAAGATCCAAAACTGGATGAACACCCGGCTTTTGACGCCTCGAAAACCCATTTTCTATCTATGCATGATATGGTTGGTGCGTTAACAAATGGACCCACCGCCACTTCGGATGCTCATGTTAGCACAGATCGAAAAAATGAAAAAGATCATAAAATTTCAGGTAGGTTACAAGCTGGAATCTGAAGAATTGGCAGCCGTGCTGATGGGAAATAGCGCGGCTATGGAAGGCCGAGTCGATGGTTGAGATGTTCAAACGATACAGCCCGCTCCCCCGACGAATCGGAGAGCGGGCTGGTATGAAAAAGGTTTTCGGCGGCGTCCTACTCTCCCACACAGCTTCCCATGCAGTACCATCGGCGCTGAAGAGCTTAACTTCCGTGTTCGGGATGGGAACGGGTGTTGCCTCTTCGCCATCGCCACCGAAAAATCGTGATCGGGGTCAAGAAAATGTTTTTGGCGGCGTTATCGGTGGTC
>JASFFF010000495.1:0-3362 GCA_050124445.1 Desulfosarcina sp. | reverse complement strand
GCCCAGCGTATGAAAGGCGGCACCGTTTTCCACAGCACATACAGGGTGACCAGGGTCAGGATCGAGTTGAACCAATTGTTGAACAGATTGGCCCGGATCCACCCAAAGACCCCTTTGCTCGCCACCGGCGGTTTTACTTCTGATTCAACCTGTTTGATGTTGACCTCTTGCATGGGTTCGACATGTTGTCATCGGTTGACGGATCCATTGCCTGAATGTTGCACGCGGCAAAGGCATTATCTTTCCACGAGTGCTGTCTTTTTGTTGTACCAATTCATGAAGGCCGATGTCAGCAGGCTCAAGGTGAGATAAACCACCATCATCAGCGCCACCCCCTCGATGGCCTGGCCCGTCTGATTGATGGTTGTGCCGGCCACCGACACGAAGTCCGGGTATCCGATGGCCACCGCCAGGGAGCTGTTTTTGGTCAGATTCAACATCTGACTCGTCAAGGGCGGAATAATGACGCGCAGTGCCTGCGGCAGCACCACCAGGTTCAAAACCAGGCCGGGTCTAAGCCCTATGGACATGGCGGCTTCGGTCTGCCCCTTGCTGACCGATTGAATGCCGGCACGCACCACTTCGGCCACAAAGGCGGCCGTGTACAAAATCAGGCCGAGCAAAAGCGCCGTAAACTCCGGGCTGATATTGGTCCCCCCGACAAAATTGAAACCCCTCAATACAGGTACGTTCATGGCAATCGGGGCACCGCCGACGACCCAGGTCACGATCGGCAATCCGACGAGGAGCCCGACGGATACGCGCAAGACTGGAAAAGGCTGGCCTGTTCGTGCCTGCCTTTTTCTGGCCCAGCGGCGCAGGAGATAGATCATCACGCCGGCGGCAACGACTGCCACGGCCATATATTTAAAGACCGGGTGGGCTTCCGGTATGGCAAACACCAGACCGCGGTTGCTTAAAAAAACACCCATGATCGGATTCAGGGCCTGGCGCGGTGAGGGCAGGATATTGTAGAAAAACGCATACCAGAAAAACAGCTGCAGTAGGACCGGAATATCTTGCAGCACTTCGATATACCCGGCGGCCAAATTGGAAACCAGCCAATTGGAAGATAGCCTGGCAATTCCGATCAGGGTGCCCAGGATGATGGTGATGACGATCCCTACGATGGAAACGATCAACGTATTTAGAAAGCCGACGACCAGGGCGCGTCCATACGTATCGGCAGCGGAATAGGGAATCGGTGATTCACCGATTTCAAAAGCGGACTCTTTCTGTAAAAAGCCCAGACCGGTGGCAATGGACTGCTTTTCAATATTGGTCAGCGTATTCGAAATCAGAAAAAAGGCCAACAGACCGACCATCATCAGGGTTAAGACCTGAAATAGAATCGCACGTTTTTTGGGATCGTTATAAAATGGCACCGCTGGCGGCGGCGCATCCCTTTGAACCGTGTCTTGTTTAGGCTGCATGGCTTTCTAATGCGAGAAAGTAGGCTGTCAGATGGGTCGCAGGTCACCGACTCAGGCCGACAGCCTACCGGTTGGGTGCGGCAGTGGTTCACGACACCTGATGGCGGGGAACATGCGACAGCAGGTGTCGTGAAGGGTTCATTCCTACTTAAACGGTGGCGAGTACATCAAACCGCCGTTGGTCCAGAGCGCGTTCAAACCGCGTTCGATGCCCAGCGGGGTGTTGACGCCGACGTTTCTCTCAAATATTTCGCCGTAGTTACCGACCTGCTTGATGATGTTGTAGGCGAACTTTTCATCCAATCCCAATGCCTTGCCGTTGCCTTCGGTGACACCCAGAAAGCGCATGATCTTGGGATCTTTGCTCTTGAGCATGTCATCGACGTTTTTCGAGGTAATACCGAGTTCCTCGGCGTTGATCAGTGCAAGCACGCTGTAGTTGACGATATCCTTCCACTGATTGTCGCCATGACGCACGGCCGGCGCCAATGGTTCCTTGGAGATAATTTCCGGCAAAATGACGTAATCTTTGGGGTTGGCGGCAACGGCACGGGTACCAGCCAACTGGGAAGCATCCGAGGTCAGGCAGTCGCACCGGCCGGCAAAAAAAGCTTTGGCCAGCTCCGCGGTATTTTCAATCACCACCGGATTCATTTTCATGCCATTGGATCGAAAAAAGTCGGCCACGTTCAACTCGGTGGTCGTTCCGGGCAAAACACAGACCGCGGCACCGTCAAGTTCCTTGGCGCTTTTAACGCCCAGCTTTTTAGGAACCAAGAATCCTTGGCCGTCGTAGTAATTGACCTGGCAGAAGTCGAGGCCCAGTGCCGTATCGCGCCCCAGGGTCTGGGTGCAGTTACGGGTCAGCACATCTATTTCACCGGACTGGAGTGCGGTGAAGCGGGTTTTTGCCGTCAGCGGTGTATACTTTACCTTGCTGGCATCACCGAATACGGCGGCTGCAATGGCCCGGGCCGTATCCACGTCGAGTCCGCGCCAGACACCCTTTTCATCCGGCTTACCGAAACCGAAAAGATCCCCGTTGACCCCCGCCTGGATGAAGCCCTTGGCTTTGACATCATCCAGGGTACCGGCCGAAGCGGAACCGACCAGCGCAAATACAGCAATAACGGCAATAACAATACTTAATCGTTTCATCACATCCTCCTCCATTAAGCAATCGGTTAGTATAGCGACGGACCTGCTACCGGTCCATGGTCACGCTGTGTCTTTATTGGTGGTCGCGGTGGGAAACCCGTATCTGTCGAAGATGAATCATGATTTCAGGAGATACCATGGGAACCTTTGTTTTGGCAAGCGTATTTGCGGGTTGCATTTGCAGCATGCCTGCCACTCAATAGAAAGATGCAGCAATCTCATTCGAGTAGCGGTATTGACAAAGAAGATGGCCTCAGGTAGGCAACCTTAAGGTTTCTTTTCTGGAACGGCCTGACAGATCGATGCGATGGGTGCTTAATCGCAAAAGGAGGGGACGATGTATGTTCATATCGAAAAAAAATGCCTGAAAATGGTGGTTCCGTTGATGATGGCCCTAGCACTTATCGCATGTTCAAAAAAAGCTTACATTGATGTGGACTATCGACTTCCGGCGGATACGGATGCGTTGGCCGGTCGTACGGTTACCATCGAAACGCGTGATCTGCGCAGCGAGAAGGAAATCTTCGACAAGCGTGCCAAGGAACAATTCAAGTACTTTACCGGCCTGTTCGCGCTCTCTTTGATCCTGCCGGAAGATCAGCAGAAGGTACTGGGAGCCTATGAGCTGCCCAAGCTTTTCGAGGCGGCGCTTGCACAGCGGCTGCAGAAGCTTGGTGTCGCGGTGTCCGATGCGTCGTCGCCGAATATTGCGGTGTTCCAAATCAAAATCATTCAGTTTCGCATCAAGCTAATCGGTCAGAAATGGATGGC
>JASFFF010000494.1:0-3371 GCA_050124445.1 Desulfosarcina sp. | reverse complement strand
CAGGTTGTCAAAGGGGATCATGGTGGGATGGACCCGCGCTTCGACCGCTTGGCCGTTGAATTTGGTAATGGCCAGCAGCTTGATGCGATACCCGAACTGCGCGGCGAACTCGATATCCAGCGGTGTGATCTTGGAGATCCCTTCGATATAAACGTCGTCGAAATTGATCTGCATGCCGAAGGCCAGGGCCGAAAGAATGGCCAGCTTGTGGGCCGCATCCAGGCCCTCCACATCCAAGGTGGGATCGGCCTCGGCATACCCCTTGGCCTGGGCTTCGGCCAGGGCCGTTTCGAACATCACGTACTCATCGGTAATCTTTGACAGAATATAGTTGCAGGTGCCGTTGAGAATGCCGGTCATGGCGCTGATGCGATTGCCCACCAATGATTCCCGAACGGTTTTGATGATGGGCATGCAACCGCCCACGCTGGCCTCGTAGGCCAAGTCGACACCGCGTTCGGTAGCCGCCTCGATGATGGCATTGCCGTGTTTGGCCAACAGGGCCTTGTTGGCGGTAACCACATGTTTGCCCTGGTCCATGGCGTCAAGGATGATCTGCTTGGCAATCCCCTCTCCACCGATGGTCTCTACCACGATGTCCACCGCTGGATCGGCGATGGCCAACGCCGCATCAGCGATCAACACCCCTGACTGGAAGTCAATGCCCCGGTCGGTCTGCGTGTCGATATCGGCCACGTATTTCAGGTGCAGATCACAGCCGATGCGGTCCCGAATGATATCCCCGTTTTCCAGCAGCAATCGCGCCACACCCGTTCCCACCGTACCGCAACCCAATATGGCAAGGTTGATCCGTTTCATTCGATTCCCATTTCTAATAGCCGTTGGTATTCGTCACAGAGCCGATCAACATGGCAATTTCTTATGAGCGAGGCCAGAAAGTCAATAGAAAAGCGAGCGCACCCATTCATAACAGGTGGATGCGCGTCAACGCTGAATGGTGAACCGTCGATCACAACGCGTCTTGGTTAGCGTGCGAAATACCTTATCGGCCAGTCAAGCGGTCATTCGACGGGCCAGCCGCCAGGCCATGGCGGCAACCACCAGCACGCCAGCCAGCAGAATCGACCAGAGCAAGATTCGACGCGTGGGAAGGGGTTGGGGCGACAGTGACAGACGCTGCGGGCCTCCCAAAATTATTGGCGACCGCTCAGGGACCACCCAACGCTCGAGCGAATTCTCCTGCTGCCGGCCGATCCCGTCGAAAAGGGCCGCCACATTTACCTGCAGCGGCTCGACCCGACTGCTGCCGAATGCCAAGGTGAAGGGACCAGTGCCCCGGGCAATGAAAAACAGGTCATGGGGGCGATAGCCGACCTCCAGTTGGGGAACGGCATTGCCGATGGTGCTGTCACTGGCGTCGACGGTCAGGCGCCAGTGGCGATCTGTGGTAAGCGGCACCGTGTGTGGATCGCTGGTCAAGGTGGCAGCACTTTTATCCAGGTTCGCCGGCTCGGTGACTGGTGGTTCAGGGTCTGGCCGGCAACAGCATGGTCGGGTTCCTGATTGACAATCACGAATCAATTAACATTATCTTGGTGTCGAATATAGAACCAACAAAGGAGTGAAAATATGGCCTATACATGCAAAAGTTGCGGTGCCGTGGCAGATGCGCCGGGGCACCTGTGCAATCCATGCGGCGACAAGGAAAAATGTAGTTTCTGCGGCGCACCGGAAGTCGAGCCCAAACACATCTGCAAGGATAAACTGGCGGCGATGAAATACATGTGTAACGGCTGTGGACGGGTAGCCGTGGAAGAGGGTCACCTGTGCAGTCCGGCGCCCATCGAATAACCCGATCACCAGACGGCAAGCAAACCAGCGTCGGTCGACGGTCATGATGGGCGTTTCTTTTATTGCTGCCGCATCTCAACAGCGGATCATCAATTTTTCTCAATTGTCCGCCGCCGCTTCACCGGACGATTGAGCGCCGCAATCGTTCAAAAGGATCTAACATGACGGTCCACACCTTGGCGCATGGCTGTGCCGACATCATCCTCGAACGGTTCATCGACTATCAGGATCGCTTTCTGCGCATCAACCAACGGACACCCGACCGATTTATCAACCGCCAATGGGCGCAAATCCAGTCTGAAACCAGCGAAAGGCTGAATCTATACAACAGCGTCGTCGATCGGACCGAAATCGACATCCACCACCTCCTGCACGACCGGGTCGCAGAGTCATTAATATGGGCCCAGACCAATGCGGTCTATGCGTCGCGCATTGCCGACCGGCATGACCGCGAACTGGCCGAAACCTTCTTCAATTCGATCACCCGCCGTATCTTCGGCACCGTTGGGGTGAACCGGCAGATCGAATTCCTTCACGACAATTATCTCTCGCCCCCCCCTGAACCAACACCGGCGGTAATGAAAACTTACACACTAACCGGGGCGGTCCAACCGGTCATCCGGCAAATCTTTGCCGATTACGGCGACCTCAAGCTGAACCGGGCAGCGTTTGAAATAACATTGCCATTGATTGCGTCACGTGTCGAAGATCACCTGAAAGGGATTCATCGGTCGACACAAGCGGCGCGTATCGAGATGGTTCGCCCCGTTTTCTATCGTGGACAGGGCGCTTTTCTCATCGGACGAATAATCTTGGCGAAACAGATCATTCCGCTGGTAATGGCGCTGCTAAACCCTCCCGGCGGGATGACCGTTGACGCATTGCTGATGGACGCGGACGGGGTAAGCATCGTTTTCTCATACACGCGTTCGGCGTTTCATGTGGTGACCGAAAGACAAGGCGAGCTGGTCGGATTTCTCCGATCAATCATGCCGGCCAAACCCGAAGCAGAGCTTTACTCCTGTATGGGACACTTCAAACATGGCAAAACCGTGCTATACCGGGATCTATGTCGGCACACGGCAGAGTGTACGGATGAGCTCTTCCGCATCGCACCGGGTAAACGGGGAATGGTTATGGTGGTATTCGACATCAGCAGTCACGATATGGTAGTCAAACTGATCCGCGATCGCTTCGACAATCCCAAGAAAACCTCCCGCACCAAAGTCATGCAGCAATACGATTTCGTCTTTGCACACTACCGTGTGGGACGGCTCATCGAGGCCCACTCATTTGAACGTCTGGATTTTGACCGCTGCTGGTTTCCCGACGATCTGCTTGGCCATCTCATCGCCGAAGCCGGACGGACGGTTCGCATTGAAGGCCAACGGGTGATCATCGACCACGCCTACTTGGAACGCCGGGTGACGCCACTGGACATTTTCCTGCAAGAAGCGACAGAAGCGCAGGCCGCAACCGCTGTGGTGGATTTTGGCAACGCGATCAAGGACTTGGCGTTTGCCAACATCTTTGCAGGGGACATGCTGCTGAAAAATTTC
>JASFFF010000493.1:0-3374 GCA_050124445.1 Desulfosarcina sp. | reverse complement strand
TGATAAATGCCGGCAGCACCAGAAACCAGGCTCGATTGTCTTGCCATTTATCCATATCGCCGCTCCTTCTATCTGACCAGTCGCCCGTCGGCAAACAAGCGGGTCCACTCCGGGGGAAAGATCAGCCAGACCTGGCCCTCGGCAAGGCGCCCCCCTTCCGGCAGCCTGGCGCGCAGGGTCTTGCCGGCCAATGACACATTCACGATGCGGTAACTGCCCTGGTCCTCAATGGACTTGACCGTGGCAGGCACGCTGCCTTCGATCGCCTCGGCAAACACCTTTAAATGCATGGGTCGTATGCCCAGTTCCAGTTTGCCCCGAACATCCTTTCCCTTGGCTGCCATTGCATCCCCAAGATCAATACGGGCACCGTTGCAGTGAGCCACATTTCCTTCTATGCGGCAGTCCAAAAAGTTCATGCCGGGACTGCCGATGAAATAGCCCACGAAGGTGTGCTCAGGGTTTTCGAAAAGGTCCTGGGGCGAACCGATTTGTACGATTTCGCCCTCGTACATGACCACCACCTTGTCGGCAAAGGTAAGCGCTTCCACCTGATCGTGGGTCACGTAGACAAAGGTCAATTTCAATTGTTCATGGATATCTTTGAGTTTGCGCCGCAGGTTCCATTTCAAATGGGGATCGATGACCGTTAACGGTTCATCGAAAAGAATGGCCGCCACATCGCTGCGCACCAATCCTCTGCCCAGGGATATCTTCTGTTTGGCATCGGCGGCCAGCCCTGCGGCGCGTTTTTTCAGGAACGGGGTCAAGTCAAGAATCTCGGCCACCTCTCGAACGCGGCGGTCGACCTCGTTGCCTTCTTGGCCCCGATTGCGCAATGGAAAGGCCAGGTTGTCGAAAACCGTCATGGTGTCGTAGAGTACCGGAAATTGGAACACCTGGGCAATGTTGCGCTTTTCCGGTGGCAGGCCGGTGACGTCCTTGCCATCGTACAGCACCCTTCCGCGGGTGGGGGTCAACAGACCGGAAATGATGTTCAGCAAGGTGGTCTTGCCGCAGCCTGACGGCCCCAGCAAGGCATAGGCGCCGCCATCCTCCCAGACGTGTTGGATGCGCTTTAGGGCATAGTCGGCGTCATCCTCGGGTTTGGGGAGATAGCTGTGGGCTATTTCATTGAGTTCGATGCGCGCCATGGCAGTCTCCTAACCAGATCTCGCCTGAGTGCCGTCAAGGGACGGGGATGCAACCAAATTCCCTTGCGGGTCAAACACAAAAAGGCAGTTCGGGTTGACATAGAAAGTGACCGTTGAGCCGATCCGATAGGGATGAATACCGTTTTCCTGGGCCACGAGCCGGGTGTCGGCGTGGTTGAAGTGAATGAAGGTTTCCGATCCGTTTATCTCGGCCAGCTCGACCTGGGCCTGGAGTTGGGCGTCGTTCTGGCTGGTTTCCGATAAAAAAAGATGATTGGAGCGGATGCCGAAGGTATATTCGCCATCGCTTAGTTTCTGCATGTCACCTTCCAGGGCAACCTGGATATTGCCCCCGAGCAGGGCCGATTGGCCTTGGATGCGGCCATCAAGGAAATTAATCGGCGGATCACTGAAGACCTCGGCCACTTTTACGCTGGCCGGGTGGCGGTAGGCATACTGGGTGGTGCCTGTTTGCAGCACCCGGCCTTCGTCGAGGACGGTGATGTTGCCGCCCAGCATCAGGGCTTCGGTCGGCTCGGTGGTGGTGTAAACGACAATCGCCTTGCGCTGCTTGAAAATATCCTGCAGCTCCACCCGCAGCTCCTCCCTCAGTTTGTAGTCCAAATTGACCAGCGGCTCGTCCATCAACAGCAGGTCGGCATTTTTGACCATGGCCCTGGCAATTGCAGTCCGCTGCTGCTGGCCACCGGACAGTTCGGACGGCAAGCGCTCGAGGAGGTCGTCGATCCGCAGCATTTCGGCAATCTCGCGCACCTGGCGGTCGATCTCAGCCTTTGACGCCCCGCCCGTTTTCAATGGCGAGGCAATGTTTTGATACACCGAGAGAGAAGGGTAGTTGATGAACAATTGGTAGACCATGGCCACGCTGCGTTTGCGCACCGAGACACCGGTAACGTCCTGGCCGTCGATGAGGATGCGTCCCTTGGTGGGCTTGTCCAGCCCGGCCAGGATGCGCAAAAGAGTGGTCTTTCCGGCCAGCGTTCGTCCTAAAATGACGTTACGGGAACCGGAGGCAAATTCAAGATTGATCCCCGCAAGATGGGTTTCCTTGCCGACGACCTTGTGGATATCTTGGAGAGTCAGACCCATGGTTCGCGCTCCGAGGCCAAAAGCTGAATCGATACGTTCAAATTGTGCAAATTCGAGGATTTAACCGTGTTACCATCCAAGTAAATTTTTCGCAAGTGAAAATTTTTTGTGAAAGCGGCAATGCCTTCGTTTCCGAAGATCAGATTCACCATGACCCGTTTCCAATACCGCTGGTTGCGGTCATCGCGATCCGCGGGTGGCATACCCTTGGGCGCTGGCGGTGTCCAAAAGCGTGGCCTCGATCTCAGGCCACATATAAGGCCACCTCCGATGCCGCGATCACTTCCGCCAGCCCTGCCGGTGGCCGTTTATCGGTAAAAAGGCCATCAATTTCGGCGATGCCACCCAGGCGAACCATCGCATTGCGACCGAATTTGGTATGATCGGCGGCCAGAAAGACACTGCGAGAGTTATCGATAATGGCCCGTGCCGCCCGCACTTCACGGTAGTCGAAATCCAGAAGGGTACCGTCGATATCGATGCCGCTGATGCCGATGATGCCGTAATCCACCTTGAACTGGCTGATGAAATCGATGGTGGCTTCACCAATGATACCCTGGTCGCGATGCCGGACAAGTCCGCCGGCCACAATGACTTCAAAATTTTCGTTTGCACTCATTATCGAGGCCACGTTCAAATTGTTGGTGATCACCCGCAGACGCTTGTGGTTGACCAGTGCGCGGGCAATGGCCTCTGTGGTGGTGCCGATATTGATGAACAGGGAAGCGTTGTCCGGGATATGCTGCGCGATCAGCTGCGCGATTTTTTGCTTTTCGCGCAGGCAGAGCACTTTGCGTTCATTGTAAGCCACATTTTCAGTTGATGTGGGCAAGGCCGCGCCGCCATGATACCGGCACACGTGGCCCTTTTTGCTCAGTGTATTGATGTCCCGGCGAATGGTTTGCGGGGTGACTGAAAATGCCTGGGCCAGGGTTTCGATGGTTACAAAACCCTGTGCTTGGACCATCTTTCTGATTTTCGCATGCCGCCGGCGAACCGGGGCCACTTTTCCGTTGCTTCGTGAGGGTGTTGCCATGTTGCCGTGTTTTTGCGCCCTTTCTGGCGGCACCGTGTTCACATGGTGTGATTTTTCGAATTAGAATTATTTTA
>JASFFF010000492.1:0-3377 GCA_050124445.1 Desulfosarcina sp. | reverse complement strand
TTTTGCATGAAGGCCTCTGTTCGTCAACGTTTAATGGGTGGTGTTACAACGATCCGGCTGCCACCGATGCGAGGGCTGCTGCCAATATATCCATGGCGTCCTCCAGATCGGCCCTGGCGATATTCAGTGGCGGCGAAAGAGGGATGAAGCTGCCTTGGGAGGTTTTGAAGCTGAGACCACGCTGCAGGCAGGCGACCATCAGCTGATCCGCTGCTGCAATCGCTCGCTTTTTGCTTTGCCGGTCCGTGACCAGATCCATACCGGTCAAAAGACCGATGCCGCGCACATCGCCAACCAGGTCGTAATCGGCCTTCATCGATTCCAGTCGGCCAAGCAGGTGAGCCCCCAGCCGGTTGGCCCGCTCGGGAAGCCTTTCCTTTTCGATGACGGCGATAGTGGCCAGCGCGGCAGCTGCGGCCACAGGATTCTTCTCGTGGGTATAGTGTCCCAGTCCTTTTTCCGGTGCCATGTCTAAATCGTTACTGGCGATCATGGCCGCGAAAGGGATGATACCCCCACCGAGCCCTTTGCCCAGGGTGACAATATCAGGCACGACATCGAAATTCTGGAAGGCGAACCATTTGCCGGTGCGGCCCAGGCAGACGGCAGTTTCGTCAAAGATCAGCAGGGCGCCATGGCGATCGCAGGCGGCCCGCACCGCCTGCCAGTATCCCGGCGGCGGCGGATTAACGGCCGTGTTGCGCACCGGCTCGGCGATTACCGCACCCACATCGCCCTCTTTTTCGAGGACATAGTCGATGTAGGCGGCGCACTTGAGGTCACAGGTGTCACAGCGACCCTCGGGATCCCATAGGCAGCGATAGGGCTCGGCCGGCGGGACCTGCTGGGCACCTGTGAGCAGCGGCCCCACATCTTTGCGGAACATGGTTTCGCCGCTGATGGACATGGCGTCTAACGAGGCGCCGTGGAAGGCGTCCCACATGGAGACGGTTTTAAACCGCCCTGTGGCCGCACGCGCCAGTTTCAAGGCGATGCCCACTGCCGTGGTTCCGCCGGGGGCGAATAGCACCCGACCCAAGGGGTCAGGTGCGATCTGGGCCAGTTTTTCTGCCAGCTCAATCGCCGGTCTATTGGTGTAGCGGCGGGTGCAGAAGCAAAGCGTATCCAATTGCTCTTTAATGGCGGCGATGACGAATGGATGCGCGAAACCCACTTGATGGGCGCTGTTGCCGTGAAAATCGTAGTATTTACGCCCGCCGAGGTCGTGGATGAAGGGGCCCTTGCAGCCGGATAGCACGTTAAGGCAGGGCGTGGACAGGGTCTGGTGAACAAAAACGTCCGCATCCCGCTTTAGCCAAGCCGCTGTTTCGGGATCGATGAATGTCTTCTTCCAGCTTCGACGGGCGGGGGAGAGATTGCTGTCGCCTTCGCTCAAATCGACTGAATGGGTCAACCGATCGTGTTTACTGTTTCGTGTCATCAGTCATGCTCGCATCAGCGGATGCGCACCCTTTTTTAGCCGCAGGTCGATATCCTTGACCACCTGCAGGCATTCCCAGATACCTTTTACCACGTAGTCGGCGCCGGCTTCCCGGAAGCTTTGCTCGATGGCGTTAAGGCGCCTATCCAGATCTTTTGGCGCCAGGCCCGCCACCTGATTTTCGGTCAAACCCAGTTCATTGCCCGATTGGGTCAGTCCGATGGTCCACATGCCGGCGTTGCATCCCTCCTGAATATCGCTGACCGTGTCGCCGATTTTAATCATGGCTTCAAACGGGTAGACTTGCAGCTGGATGGCGTTTTGATACAGCATCCAGGGGAACGGCCGGCCGGCCGGTACGTCAGAGGAGCAGACGACGCAATCCGGTGTATAGCCTGCCTTGGCCGCTGTGGGCCCCAGTACAGCCATCATGGGTGCCGTGTAGCCGGTGCACGAACCGATTTTGATGTTGCGCCTGCGCAGGTCGTCGACGAACGGTAGCAGCCCGGGAATGGGTTGGGCATGATCAGTGATGGCGGCAACCATCATCGGTTCGGTGCGGGCGTATATGGCGGCCACATCATCTTCATCAAGTGCTCGCCCATGCAGGTCCTGCCACTGGCCAACCACATCCGGCAAGGCACACATGCTGCGGATATGGTTTTTTTTCTCCAAACCCATGAACTGCCGGGCATCTGCCACGGAGACGCGGATGTCGAATGCTTCGAATGCACGCACGAACACGGTGGCCGGTCCCATGCAGCCATAATCGACGGCCGTTCCGGCCCAGTCGAGCACCACAGCCTGAACCGGGCCGGAATAGGGAGAGGCAGGGATGATTGCTGGCATGATCGGTTTTCCTTTCAATTTAATTGAGCGCAATTTTGCTTGACTCGATATACTCACCTGCGGCGCTCATTGCCTTGGTGCGGATTGGCTGCGCCGGAAACGAGCCATGTACGGTGCATGTTGTCAGGTGATGCGTCTGCGACGATCTCAAGGGGCATGCGACCTTTCCAAGAGTAATGGGGGGGGAGCCCCATCAATCGAGCAATCGTCGGTGCCGTATCCAGTATGCTGACTGTGGATTGGATGGTATAGCCTTGGCGGATGCCTTCAGCGCAAACGATCCAGGGGATGGTCAAAACGTCGTTTTCAGGCTCGAGATGGTGGTGGTCAATTCCACCGTGATCGCTTTGCAGGATGATGGCGTAATCGTCGATCAGACCGAAGTCTGCCAGGGCTTGCATTAGCATTCCGATGGCCGCGTCGGCCTTTTCAACGGCCGAGAGGTAGGATACCGACATCCAGCCATCCTGATGCCCGGCCTGATCGACCCCTTCAAGGTAAATGAAGCAGAAGTCCGGCAACTGCCGGGTCACCAACCGAACGGCGTATTCCATGATATCCAGATCCGTGAAACTGGTCTTGTCCGTACTCAGGTAAACGGACGCGTCCAGTGCAGAGGGCGGAGCCAGGTTCCTCAACAGCTCCCAGCTGTATACCGCTGCTGCCTTCAACCGGTGGTTCTTCACGGTTTCGACGATGCTGCAGGCGGTCGAGGAGGGTGACGGACTGCCCGTATTGGTGGTCACATTGTGATCGCGGGGATTCAGCGATGTAAAAAGACTGAAATGAGCGGGAAGGGTGATCGGCGGTTCGACAGTCCTGGCCGTCATGGTGCTTGCGCCGGAGGCGATCAGGCGGTCGATGGCCGGGGTGGATGCCGCTTCGATGGCATCGGGCCGGCATCCGTCGATGAGTACAAGAATCACCTTGGACATGATATCGAATTCCTCGAGGGCATGCGGTTTACCTCCCACATACTGGTCATCAGGCGGCCAAATGGCCTGCGTTTATGGTTTCGACATGGTGGCAGGCCACCATATGCTCTAATTCGATGGCGCGCCATTCGGGGGGGTCTGTACGGCATATT
>JASFFF010000491.1:0-3380 GCA_050124445.1 Desulfosarcina sp. | reverse complement strand
CAGCAGGATCACCGCCAAGGCCACCGGGTGCTGGGGGTCGTCGAAGGTGCCCGCGGGAAACAGGTCGGCGATGGGGGTCGCCAGCCCCACCACCAGTTCGATGATCTCCATCAGCAGCAGGATAAACAGCAAAAGGGGCAGCAGGACCAGCAGGCCGCCCTGGGCGGTGAGTTTGACAAACGTCAATATATTTTTCATGGGCGCTCCTTCACTCTCTATTCCGATGTGCGGGATTCTTTTTTCGGGCAGACCGACGACCATTGTGAGACCTTGACGCAGTCTTTGCGCCGTTCACCGGGGGTGCGCCGTTCCTCAGCTTCTCTTCTCTCGCGGCCCCCTTCGGAAAAATAATCGATGTCGTAGGTTTGCCGGCGTTCATCCGGATTGCGACGGTCCAAAAAGGGATCGGATTTTCGTTTCTCCTCAGGTGATTTTTTTTCAGTCACCGGCAGCCTCCTTTCCCGAGTGTGGACCGGACATTCAATCCGATTGCTGAATCGTATTCAACGCACGCAACAGGTCATAGAAGGCCGGGCCGGCCGTTCGCTGCATCAGCTGTCCACCGAAGCGGTTGTCAATCGCGTTGATGGTCTGTACGCCGATTATTTGAAACGCAGGGATGAGCAGTATCTGAATCTTTCGATTGCGGGAATATCGGGTATTCATCAATTTTTTCCAGGCTACTCTTATGAAACTACGCCAAATTGGCATCGTTTCATTCACGATCAAACAGATCGCCTTGGCGGTCGGCGGCGGCGCTGACTTCTGTCTCCTGAATTCTTGTTCACGCTACAGACAGTTTCCCGTCGTACTCTTAAAAGGCTTGGTAGACCCCGGTTTTTTTACTTCATACGCACAAATACCACATCAAAGTTCTGCTGTTGGACAGCCTGGTAGTAAAAGCCGAGCAGGGCGTCCTTGTCTGGATCATAGAGCAGGGTGTAGGTTGAACCGGGATACCCGGTGTCGCGCAGCTCCACCTCGACCTTGAGGTACTCCTTGACCATGGATGCCCGGGCCCGGGCGACATTGATGGGCCGGGGGTTATAGTACCTGGCCTGCATGCTGCCGTCGGGTGCCACCCGGCGGATGTCGATGACGTAGCCGCCGTCGGTGCGCTGCCAGCGGCCGACCAATGGCCGGAAGTCGGCTGCCCATGTAAATTCGGCAGCCACAATCAGCGCCAAGGCCGTCAATGCGACAATCACCAACCAATGCTGCCAGTTTTTTCTCATCGATTTTCCATTTTCATGCGGAACCTGATGTTGCATACAAATGTGCGAAAACTGTTGTGAGGATATCCGGGACAAAGTAACGATATTCGGTTCATGATACATTAATAACCGTCATCTTGCCACCGGGTATACGTTGAATATTTTTTTTTGGCCGGTGGCGTAGTATCGGATCGCTTGGTTGTCCTGATCAACCACCAAAATATTGATCAAATCGCCCTTCTGCGGCGCGTCAGATCCAAGGGGTGTGCTCTGGGCCAGCTTCCAGGCATAACGCCAGGCCGTCACATCGGAGTTCAACGGGGCGGCATCGGAAGGGGGAGAAAGGCCGGTTTCTATACCGCTCTCCGTCTGTTTTTGGAAACTGACCCGAAAGCCCTTGGGCTTTTTGATCCAGCCGTTTTCAATGATTTTTAAACCTTCTGTGATTTTCATTGGGTGCTCCCTTCAAGTATCTGCTTCGTCATTCGGTGATCTCAGGCTGCCGCAGCATCCACTTCCTTAAGCCCTGCCGGGAGCGAATTGATGTGCAGATCCAACTGCGGGAAAGCGAATCGGATGCCTTCGCTGTCAAACCGCAGTTTGGTTTTCTCCGTAAGATCGCAGCGTGCCACCCAAAAGTCTTTATTCTTGACCCAGCAGCGTCCGCCGATGTTCACGGAACTGTCGGCCAGACTGAGTGTATAAACCACCGGCCCGGGCTTGGTTTTTACCCGCGGGTCTTCGACCATCACCGCTTCAAGCACCTGTTTGGCCTTGATCAGATCCTGATCGTAGCGGATGCTGACATCGATCTTGATCCGGCGGGTTTCTGTAAAATGGTAGTTGATGACAATGTCGTTGAGTATCTGACGATTGGGGACGAAAAAGGTCTTGCCGTCAAAGGTTCTCAAGCGGGTGTTGAGAAGGGTGATTGCTTCGACTTTGCCCAGCAGGTCACCGGCTTTGATGGTTTGGCCGACTTTGAACGGCAGGGAGGGGATGAAGGGGCGTAGAAATATCATCAGGCCGGAAGCCACCAATGCGATGATGGTCATGAGACGAAGCATGTTAACCGGTTGGGCACCGAATTCCATTGCTGCAGCGGTAACGATGATGGCGACCATGGCAACATAGACAATGTTGCAGACCGTCGTGACCCATGGTGTTGTCGGTAACAGCCGGCGCAGTGATGCCCGCAATCCCTTGTCAATCCACCTGGCGGCGAACAGCCCGATGATCAAGATGACCAGGGCGATCACCATGGCCTGGCCGTCTTGTGTCAGCACTTCTTGCAGTCGTTCCAGCCGTGATAAATCTGCTTGCATGAATTAGGTTCTCCTTTCTCCTGTAAACAATTCGACCAATCCGCCAGCATGACCAGTGCGCTAAGCAAGGCTCACGGTCTGGGAGCCGGATGGGACGGTTGATTCCGTGAATATGGTTTTGCTTGGAAGCGCAAATTTGATTCCTGCCTGTTCAAATTCACCGATAATCTGTCTGTTAAGACGCTGGCACAGGTCCATGAAGGCCCAGTAGTCCGGGGGGTGATACCAGAAAATGGCGATGATGTTCAGCGAGTCGCGATTGAACTCGTTGAAGTAGACCCGGGGCGTCAATTCCGGGTCCATACCTTCGTGGCTGTCGAGGATGCCTTGGATGATGGACACCGCCTGATCTACTTTTTCCAGGGGCGTGTCGTAACGAAGGGCGATATTGAACAGTCGGCGGATGTTTGGCCGACGGTCGATGTTTTCGATGTCCGTGCTGGCCATCTGTTCGTTGGGAATGGAGGTCTGAGAACCGTTCAACAGCCGCAGACGGGTTGACCGCAGGCCGATCTCTTCGACCACGCCGTCGTGGCCCTTGACCACGATGCGCTGGCCCACCTGAAAGGGTTTGTCTAAAAGGACCATGACGCTGCCGATCAGGTTCTTCAAGGTGTCTTGGGCCGCCAGGGCAAAGGCCACACCGCCCACTCCCAGACCGGCCAGCAGGGTGCCCACATCGAATCCCAGGTTGTCCAGCCAGACCAGCACCGCCAACAGGATCAGGACAATGCTGACGAATGTCTTGGCCGGTTTGAGCAAAGGGATGGCCGATTCCTGCCCCCGTTTTTGCAACCGTTCGACCCACACCGCATGGCCCAGTTCGACCATTCGGCTGGCC
>JASFFF010000490.1:0-3382 GCA_050124445.1 Desulfosarcina sp. | reverse complement strand
CATCGCTGCGGCTTGTGCCCTGGGTACGGTTCATTTTGATATCCAGTGAATCTGCCGGCCGCCCCTGCCGATCGCCTGCCGTGACGGTGACCCCGTCGCCAATGGCGACACTGCCGGAGATTGCCAATGCGTTCAATTTGTCCAGCGCCTGCTCCCCCTGGATCACCGTGATGGCCAGTTGTTTGACGGCCTGGTCCAGGTGCGCAACGATCGCCTCGATACGGCTGCGGTTTGCGGGTGTGGTGCTTAAAAACAGTTGATAGCCGTGCCCGCTGAGTCTGTCCGACGGACCCAGCAGCGGGGCGATAATGGGAATCACATCGTCAGCCGGGCGATGGTTGAGCTCGATGACGATCAGTTGCCCGGCGCCGGATAGGTCAGCAACCAGTATGCAAAGCAGGCCAAGCATCGCCACGCCAATCTGCATTATTGGGCGTTCATGGCCAACGAATAACGAACAACCTTTTTTTTCAAGATTGCTAAGCATCAAGCGTCTCCAGAAAATAGTTCATCTGGCGGTACCACCAGGGCCAGTCGTGACTGACGTCGTGGCCCCAGCAGTCGTAGATCTTGAGGGCCATGTTCCGATCGAGGGAGGGACTGTGCCACTGGTGATGGTCGATGGGCATGGTTGATGGTTCCGTAAAAAGCCCGATATCTGCGTTACGCTTCATCCCTCGTCACTGCGGAGTACCCATCAGTACGCCTCCCTCCTCGGGACTCGCAAGCCTTGATCCCGGTGCTTTTTACAAAGCCATTGAAATGAGACTTTTTATCGGTTTGTCATGGTTGGTCCTTACTATCAAATTTCATGGATGAAATCGACGATTTCATCGATCTGACCCATGTCCGGGGACCTGAAAATGTAGCCAAAATCGCCCAGTGCACTGCTAAATACCCCCGGTACGCTGGTGGCTT
Organism: Desulfosarcina sp.; assembly: GCA_050124445.1. Classification (GTDB taxonomy): domain Bacteria; phylum Desulfobacterota; class Desulfobacteria; order Desulfobacterales; family Desulfosarcinaceae; genus Desulfosarcina. Next base: position 2,464 of record JASFFF010000490.1, on the reverse strand, counting down.
GGACCACAAAGGGTTCATAACGGGCCATGACTTCCTCGTGGCTGTGGCGATAGTCGAACCGGACCTTTCGGCTGGCGTAGCAGCAGTGGTATTTGCGCTGAAAATCCATGCTGGCGTGCCCCTGGATCATTACCTGGGCCCATAGGCGATACACATCGATGTCACAGGCGTAGTTGAACATGTCGGTGGTGAATCCCCCGGGGGGGCGCATGTTGACTTCAAGGGCCACATAGGTGCCGGGGCTGGTTTCGAAAAACTCGATGTGGAAAAACCGCGACCGCACATCGAAGGCGTTCACACAGGCGCGACCGGCTTTCTCAAGCGCGGGAGGGATGTCGCGCAGCGAGGTGTAGTGGATGTGTTGGGCCTGGTTGACTGTTTCCATGATGCCCTGGCTGAAGCGGTGGGCGGTAAAAAACACCAGATTTCCGCTGGCGTCGGCCAAGCCATCGAAGGAGACGATGGTGCCCTCGACGAATTCTTCCAGGATGTAGTCCGTTTCAGGCTTGGTGGAAAAAAAGGCGGCCAAATCAGCCTCATTTTCCAATCGGTAGGTGTCCAGGGCGCCCACACCGGCATCGGGTTTGGCCACCAACGGAAAACCGGCGATTTTGACCAGTCCCCCGGCTTCCTCCCGGGTGGCGGCGACCCTGCCGGCAGCCACCGGTATGCCGGCGGACTGGAACCGACCCTTCATCAAAGACTTGCGCTTGATCACATCAATATCACGGCCCCTTATGCCGCTGATATTAAAATCGTCCCGGATGCACGCTTCGGTAGCCAACCAGTATTCGTTGAGGGATTCGAAGCGGTCAATTTTACCGTAGCGATGCGTAAAATAGCCGCAGGCGCGCACCAACTGGTCGTAGTCGTGCATGTCCGCCAGCCGGTAATATTCGGTCAGGGCGTCTTTGACATCCGCAGCCAGCTCGTCGTAGGATGCATCACCGATGCCCAACACGTTGGCACCCAATTGTTTCAGGTTCTTACAGAAGTGGTAATAATGATCGGGAAAATGGGGCGACAGGTAAACAATATTCATAGGGTTGCCTTTGATGGTTTGATTCAGCAGAATACAAATATAATGAACACAAGCAGACACGATGGCAAGTGCGAGGTCGTATCGTCGGCCATCGAACCATTAACAAAAATATGACGTTAGACCGCTCATCTGATCTTGTGCATCGGGTATGAATGCTCTATGTTACTCGACCAATGCATAAGTTTACGGGGGAAACATGCCCAATTCCATAATTATATCGACTGGATGCTGCATTCCATCCAAGATCGTACCCAATGCCCATTTTCTGGAAAACGAATTTTTCGGATCAGATGGCATGCGGCAGGAAAAGCCCAACCCGGAAATCGTCGAGAAGCTTTTCAATATCACCGGTATTCGTGAACGGCGCTATGCCGAGGACGACACAACCACCACAGACATCGCCTACCAGGCGGCTGCAAATGCCCTTATCGGCATCGACAAGGAGCGCCTAGACTACATTATTGTGGCCCAGAATTTTGGGGATGTCCAGGCGGGCAATCTGCGCACAGACATGGTGCCCACCATCGCCTCGCGAGTCAAACACCGGCTGCAGATTGAAAACCCATACACGGTGGCCTACGATATTCCCTTTGGGTGCCCCGGCTGGCTGCAGGGAATGATCATGGGCGACTACTACATCCGATCAGGCGATGCCCAACGGGTGCTGGTGATCGGTGCTGAAATTCTCTCGCGGATATCCGACCCCCACGATGTTGACTGCATGATTTTTGCCGATGGTGCCGGGGCAACCCTGCTGGAAGCGTCAGACAAAGATGGGGGCATTTTGTCTCATGTGGCGCGAACGGACGCCATCGACAACGCCTGGATGCTCCGGGTAGGGGGCTCGTATAACCCGCATCACCAAGGTGAGGAGCTGTACATCAAGATGGACGGTCACGATATCTACAAATATGCACTCAGAACCGTCCCCCGGGTGGTCAAGCAGGCGCTCGACAAGGCCCAGATCGGCCTGGGCGATGTCAAGAAAATCCTCATGCACCAGGCCAATGCCAAAATGGACGATGCCATCTTGAAGCGCCTGTTTCAGCTTTATGGTGTCGAAACCATTCCACAGGATATCATGCCCATGATCATCCATTGGGCCGGCAACAGCTCCGTGGCCACCATACCCACCATGCTGGATCTGCTCCTGAAAGGGCAATTGGACGGCCACCAATTGGCGGCCGGGGATTATGTCGTCTTTGCTTCGGTCGGGGCGGGCATGAACATCAATGCCATGGTCTACCGCATGCCGTGAGCCTGCCTCGCTGTTGGGTCATTTAGGCGATTGGATCTTTGAACGAAAAAAGCTGCTCGATCAGTTGGGCCTTCATCGTATCGCCTTCAATTTTCAGTTTGCCCGAAGTATAGGCCTGCATGGGCAGCAGTTGGCCGTTGATCATGTTTAAAAAATCTGCCTCC
>JASFFF010000489.1:0-3397 GCA_050124445.1 Desulfosarcina sp. | reverse complement strand
AATCCAGTATTTTTTTAAAGGCGAACATTTCATGTATATGCGACCACTGGCTGATCCAGTACGTTTGATGGTAAGGCAAGATCAAGTTGATGACGCTATCGGTTTGGTAAAAGATGTCAAACTATCAGTTGCGGGACTAAGTTTTAATCGTGAGCCCGGCGACGAAAATTGATTTTACCCAAGCGATTTATTTAAGGAAAAATTCGAAAGGACTCGCTTTCAGGTTGTTATGATCGATCGGGGTCTTCAACAGGTGAACCCCATTGGGTTGCCGATCTGACCCCATCTTCGGCGTTGGATATCGCCGCGCATCGTCCACTATGGCGAGACGACATCTGCCTTGAATCTGCGGCCAGCTCGACAATTGCTCAACTTGGTTGTCTGTAAAAAGGAGCGAGCAACAGGCTGTGAGCGACCAGTAGGTTAAAGTTCAGCTTGATCTCGTCAAAATGGGGTCGCCACTAAACACATGGTCGTTTGAAATGCAATTGACACATCATCAGATCTATGGTCTGAAAAAAGGTCCGGTCGAAAATACAGCAGCGAGATTACCGATGAACCGATTCCAGGCAATGGCCCAGATAATGGCGATGCTAAACAAGGACGGCTCATTGAAGCCGGGAACCAAGTTGTATAAAACCGTCAGAGAAATGGTTACCGATAAGATCGACAGACTTGGGCCAGAGGCTGCGGCAAAGGAGGTACAGGCCAAGAAAGCTCACTTCTTACATCAGATCAAAATCTTGAATATGTATTACAAGCATCCCGAAAGATTTCCCCCTGACACCGATTTATAAAAGATTCTGGGTCTCACATCCAATGATCAGGCAGGGTACCTTCTGTTAATGCCCTGCCGGGGTGGGTTGGATGCCTCCCGCCCCCGTAGTCAACATTGACAACCATCCGCCTGATGTGGTTTCAAATTGTCTCTCCAACGAATTATCGTGGAAACGAAGCTGATGAACAGATTTCAGGCCATGGCACAGATAATGGCGATCTTAAGTGAAGGTGGCCGCATCAAAAAAGGAAGCCAGAAATACAGGATAGCTCGAAAAATGATCGCCACAAAGATTGATAGAATGGGGCCAGATGCTGCTTACTCTAAAGCCAAATGGAATAAACACGAGCTGCTGGTGCAGATTGATGAACTATATTAAGCAATTTTATTTGGTGTAAAACTGAATTTGAGCGTATTTTCCCGGCGGGCAAAATCAATCATCAGAAAAGGAAAGCCCCTGCAGCGCTATGGACCACAGGGGCTACTATTGTGGCTGATATTAAATGATTATTCATTCTGGCAAGCTTCTTCTTTTTTGTATGCTAATGCACTTATTTCCCTTATTGGAATCTACAATAGTGAATCCGTCGCTAGTGGTTCAGGCAGCTCAAAACCATGTTCCTGATGAGTTCGAACATGTTGTCATGACGGTCAGGGAATTTATTGACCCAATAGTTTCCGCCTTGGTTTCGAGGAATCCTCCACCTGCGAGATGGTCTGCACCTGGTCCATGGGTATAGTGATGGATTATACAGAGTTGCTCGGAAAATATACTGTTTTATTGGAAGAGGCAAAGCGGTTAAAAAAAGAAAATAGCCGCTTGAGAGCTCAACTTGGGCTAACAGGGTTAGAGCCTCCCGTAAAGACACCTGAAAAAACACCTCGCGGCGACTCTATTACTCATAATTTCAAATCAATTGTTGATAATACGTCGGATTCCATCACAAAGATCCATCTTTTTATGTCACTTTTCAAAGGCCGTAGTGATGTTTATGCAAAGCGATGGGAAAACAAAAACAAAGGTACATCCGGCTATTCACCTGTCTGCCTCAATCAATGGCAGGCAGGAGTGTGCGAAAAACCAAAAATTTCCTGTTCAAAATGTGAAAACAAAGATTATGCGCCCCTGGATGAAAATGCCATTGAACATCATCTGCGAGGGGACTTCGTGATTGGCGTCTATCCGATGCTGCAGGATGAAACTTGCCACTTCTTGGCAGTTGATTTCGACGAAGCAGACTGGCAAAGCGATATCTCCGTTTTCAGAGATATTTGCATCGAACTCACTATTCCTGTTGCCGTTGAACGGTCACGTTCCGGCAAAGGCGGGCATGTATGGTTTTTCTTCGAAACCTCTGTTTCCGCTACCTTGGCACGTAAATTTGGAACGATCCTGCTCACCGCTGCCATGAACAAAAGGCATGAAATACAATTTACGTCTTATGACCGTCTGTTTCCCAGCCAGGACACCATGCCCAAAGGAGGGCTGGGCAATTTGATTGCATTGCCGTTACAAAAGACGGCAAGAGAGAAGTCCAATAGTGAATTTATCGATGAGCATTTCCAATCCTATGCTGACCAATGGGCATTTCTATCCACAATCCAAAAAATTTCTCAAAACCGAGTTGAAGCAATTTTCTCCGAGTTTGGCGCTGATCATGAGTTGGGTGTATTGAAACAGGATGATGAAGATGGTGCTGAAAAACCCTGGGAAACTTCAAAAACCAAAATCGAATTGCAGAGAGATGATTTCCCGGAGCGTATCGAAATCGTAAAAGCAAATATGCTGTTCATTCCAAAAGCGGGTATCTCTCAAAAGGCGATGAATCGGCTAAAAAGGCTTGCGTCCTTTAAAAACCCGATGTTTTACAAACAGCAAGCCATGCGTTTGCCGACCTATGGACATCCACGCATCGTCTCCTGTGCAGATGAAACAAAAGAGTACCTGTGTTTGCCAAGAGGATGCGAACCTGAACTGGTTTTCGAATTGGAAGAACTGGGAATCGAAATTAGGCTCATCGATAAAACACACAAAGGTAGAAAAATTGATGTGAAATTCAAGGGCCAACTAAGAGATGAACAATCCCTGGCCCTCAACCACATGATGCAAAACGATACCGGAATACTTTCCGGCACAACAGCATTTGGTAAAACAATTGTGGCGATTAAGCTGATTGCCGAGAAAAAAGTGAATACACTTGTCTTGGTTGACAAGGTCAGCCTGCTGTCGCAGTGGAAGGACAGACTGTCGGAATTTCTCGACATTAACGAAATATTGCCCAAGGAACCGAAAAAAAGGGGACGCAAGAAGAAAAAATGTATCATTGGTCAAATTGGCGCGGGTAAGGATACATCAAGCGGAATTATCGATATTGCCGTAATGCAATCGCTTAGCCGAAAAGGTGAGGTTAAGGAATCTGTTACAAATTACGGGATGATCATTGCCGATGAGTGTCACCATGCATCGGCATTCACTTATGAGCAAATCCTGAAAACCAGCAACGCCAAATACGTTTACGGCCTGACCGCAACGCCAACACGAAAAGACGGGCATCATCCGATTCTGTTTATGCATTGTGGCCCCATACGATATCGAGACAATCCGATAAAGCAGGCAGA
>JASFFF010000488.1:0-3400 GCA_050124445.1 Desulfosarcina sp. | reverse complement strand
GCCTACGCCATCGCCACAGCCATGACACCCCACCAGATCATGGCTTCAGGAATTCTCATGGGCGCCTGCCTGCTTTTCATCGGTGCCACAGGCGCCATTACGCTCATCGGAAAGTATATTCCCAAGGCCACGGTGAGGGGCGTACAATTGTCAACCGGAACGCTGCTTATGGCCGAGGGCGTCAAATTCATGCTCGGCAGCACCAGGCTGCAGGAGCTGCATCAAATGGCCGAACCTCACCTGGCTTTTCAGCAAGTGGGTCCCATTCCCATAGGCCTGATTATCGGGGTCGTCGGCGCTTTTTGCACCCTATTGTTGCTGGAAAATAAAAAGACGCCGGCCGGGTTGGTCGTTGTGGGTGTGGGCCTCACCATCGGCCTGGCGGTGGGCACCCGAGAGGGGCTGGGCGGCCTTCGGCCTGGAATTTACCTGCCCGGTTTCCTGCCTCTGGGTTTCCCACAGGGCCCGGATTTCACATTTGCCCTGTTGGCTCTGGTGATTCCACAAATGCCCATGACATTGGGCAATGCGGTCATTGCCGATATGGATCTCTCCATCAACTATTTCGGCGACGCCGCCAGGCGGGTAACCGGCAAGGCACTTTGCGTGAGCATGGCCTTGGGCAATTTCCTCAGTGCCTTGCTCGGCGGGATGCCCATCTGCCACGGTGCCGGCGGCCTGGCCGCCCATTACCGCTTCGGGGCGCGTTCGGCCGGATCGAACCTGATGATCGGCGTCATATTTATTCTCTTCACGCTGGTTCTGGGCAACAGCATCCTGGTCATTTTCAATCTGATCCCCATGGCCATTTTAGGTGTGCTGTTGCTGTTTGCCGGAAGCCAGCTGGCATTGACCATTCTGGATGTAAACCAACGCAAGGACCTGTTTGTGGTGGTCTCCATTTTAGGGATTACCCTGGCTTCAAACCTGGCGGCCGGATTTCTGGCCGGTATTGCCCTGGCCTATTTGCTGCGATCGGAAAGGCTCGTCGTTTAAACGTCCATCGTTCAGATTGGCGTAACGACGAATCGGCTGCATGGCCACGCCTGCAGAACGGCTCCAGGGATTCGAATCCCTCAATCGTCGATTTCAATTCACCCAATCTCTCATTGCTCCACGGTTGCCAGCTTGAGCGCCAAGCCAATGAAAACCATACCTGCCAGGCGATTCATGACGACCTGGGTTTTGGGAGACCGATTGAGCCACTGGCCAATACTACCGGCCAGCAGGGCGATACCACCAAAGACGATGATTGTGGAGATGATGAATATCCCGCCCAGCATCAGCATTTGAATACTCAACGACCCACGACCCGGGTCGGCGAACTGCGGTAGAAACGCCAGAAAGAAGATAGACACCTTGGGATTGGTCACGTTCATGATGATACCCCGCCGATACAACTTAAAAGCGCTTGATCCGCGTGGCTCACCGCCGGCAATCCGCTTCGCGGATGCCCGGAAGGCCTGCCATGCCAGGTAGAGCAGATATCCCGCACCGAACAGCTTGAGCGCCGTGAAGGCGACCGCGGACGCCTGAAAGATCACCGCCACCCCAAAGGCCACGGCAGTGGTGTGCACCACCAGTCCCGTGCACAAACCCAAGGTCACCAGCAGGCCGGCGGCTTTCCCCCGCAGCGCGGATTGGGTCAGCACAAAGATGTTATCAGGGCCCGGCGCCAGGCCAAGCAGCACGGCAGCCACAAAAAAGGTGGCCAGGGTATCCAGGGGAATCATTACTCGGCAGTCTCCATTTGAAAGCAGCCCATCAGGAGATAACCATCACTTCGCGCTCCAAGGCGATACCGAACGTATCAAAAACGGTGCTTTGGACTTTTTCAGACAATTCCAATATCTCCCGACCGGTGGCACCGCCAAGGTTCACCAGAACCAGCGCCTGCCGGTCATGCACCGCGGCACGGCCGATGCGCCGGCCCTTCCAGCCGCAGCGTTCGATCATCCATCCAGCGGGCAATTTGAAGCGCTCACCCCCCTGGCAATAGTAGGGCAGATCGTTGAACCGCTTCAGTAACCGGTCGAGATCCGCGGCGTTGACCACCGGGTTCTTGAAGAAGCTGCCCGCATTGCCGATTTGGGCGGGATCGGGCAATTTGGCCTCCCGGATGTTGATGATCGCCTGGCGGATGGTGGCCAGGCCAACCGGCCCCAGCTTGTCAACCGCTTCCCGGACACCGGGATAGGTCAAGACGAATTGTGGCTGTCGCCTGAGCCTGAAAACCACCGCCGTAATGAGGTACCGACCGGCCCAAGATCCTTTGAAGTGGCTGAAGCGGTAGTCGAAACCGCACGCCTGTGGACCAAAGGTCACCGGTTGGCCGTTCTGCATGCAGATGGCCTCGACCCGATCGATAACCGCTTCGACCGCCACCCCGTAGGCACCGATGTTCTGGACCGCACTGGCACCGACGCTGCCCGGTATAAGCGATAGGTTTTCGATGCCGCCCCATCCGTTGGCCACGGCATGGGCCACCAGATCATCCCAGTTCTCACCGGCCATGGCCTTAACGCAAATGAACCGCCGGTCGGTTTCAACCACATGGATGCCTTTGAGCATCGGGTGCAATATGCTGCCGTCGAAATCCGCCACGAAGAGCAGATTGCTGCCCCCTCCCACAATCAGACACCGCTGCTCAGACGGGAAGCAGCGGTCGAGATATTCGGCGATCTCCTGCTCCTCATCGAAACGGACATAACGGGCCGCAGCGGCCTCTATATTGAAGGTGTTAAGGGCTTTCAGGGAAAAGTCGGTTTGGCATTCCATACGGATCAGGGGCAATCCATCCAGTCTATTCGGGCCCCGGTTTCCTTTCGTTTGGGTGCATGGGGGTTGAATATGAGATGCTCATAACATCTTCTCGACGGTCCTGCCACCGTTGTCTGCATCGGATTACCCGAAGGGGGTTGCCCCTTTTTCGATCTGACGACCGGTGCGCAAGGCAGCACCCAGTATGGCACTTTCATAGAGTTCCTGGCAAATGATAACCAGGCCGATAATCAACAGCCAGGTCTGGCTCCAATACAGGCCGGCTGCCCAGGCGGCGGCCGTCAGGGCGATGATCAGGCAACGAATGCCACGCACGAACCACTGGGCGCTGGAAAGGCTCCCGGATCTGCGATAGGCGAAAATAAGGCGTCTGATGCACAGGGCGAAAAAAAGGCCGGCCATGGCCAGCAACCCCCCTGCAATGAAACGATTCATCGGCGGTTCAAACCAAACGTCCACGTCGATCTCCCCTCCATCGGTCAAAAGCGCGTGGCAACCCCCGGTCATTCAACGCGTCACGGGGACGCGAATCTCGCCTGAGCGGATAAAATCGATGCCGTCTCGCGGTACCACTGCCATGGCCATGGCCACCTTGTCTTCGATGGGCAGGGCGGACATG
>JASFFF010000487.1:0-3407 GCA_050124445.1 Desulfosarcina sp. | reverse complement strand
CAAACCCACTGAATTGGAATCCCTTAAAGGAGTTATTGGATAAACAAGTGGATTTTGAACGGGTGCGGTCCTGTGACAAGATCAAACTGTTTATCAGCGCCACAAGCGTTCGCAATGGTCAGGTGAAGCGGTTTGACCGGAGCCGCTTGACCGTGGATAAAGTGATGGCCTCGGCATGTTTGCCCTATATGTTCCAGGCGGTTAGAGTAGATGGAGAGGATTACTGGGATGGAGGCTATGCCGGCAATCCAATCTTATATCCATTTGCCTACCACAGCGATTCCCGAGATATCGTTATCGTGCAAATCAACCCCTTGTCTTGTCAAGAAACCCCCAAAACAGCCCGTGACATTTTAAATCGCGTCAATGAAATAACATTTAATGCCAGCTTGCTGAACGAATTGCGGGCAATTGATTTTGTCGCCCGGCTACTGGATGAAGGCAGTTTGGACGCTACCCGGTATCGCAAAATGTTTATCCATCTGATTGCGGATGAGAAAGGGTTTGAACCCTTGAATGCATCGAGCAAACTCAATACGGAATGGGGTTTTTTCAAACATTTGCACGCTTTGGGATATGCCGCGGCTTCCAATTTCATAGAGAAAAACTATGATTGTATCGGTGACCGTTCCTCAATGAACGTTCCTGGCGTATTGCGCGGATGCACGGCAAATTAGATTTTGTTGGAGCCCTAACGTTACTGTTACATGATTGAATCGGAGGCGTATGCAGCGACCGCAAACAGCATGCGCAGGTGATAAATTACTTTGAACCGTTTAAGGATCTTCTCATGGACATACCCATCCTTTTTGGAAGTGATGTACCCCATGTGACCACCGAGCAAATGGTCGAGGTGGACAGAGCCATGGTGGAAGACTACCAAATCGAATTGATCCAGATGATGGAAAGCGCTGGTCGCAACCTGGCCCATTTGGCCCGTATGAGGTTTTTGAACGGCCATCCCGGCGGGAAGCGGATCGCCGTGCTAGCCGGCACTGGTGGCAATGGTGGCGGTGCCTTGGTGTGTGCTCGGCGCCTCAGTAATTGGGGCGCCAATGTGCGCGTCTATATCACCAAAACGGAGGATGCCTTCACGCCGGTACCGGCCCATCAGTTGGACATATTGCATCGCATGCATGTCACAGTGGAAGCAGCGAACGCTGTTTCACAGCTTGCCACTCCTGACCTGATCGTAGACGGCATCATCGGCTACAGCCTGAGCGGCGCTCCCCGTGGCACAGCCGCCGATCTGATCCGTTGGGCCAATGACCAAACCACACCGGTGCTCTCTTTGGATGCTCCCTCCGGGGTCGATAACAACAGCGGCGCCGTTTTCGATCCAGCGATCCGGGCTGCTGCGACAATGACCTTGGCACTGCCCAAGGCTGGTCTTCAAGCATCCGGCGCGGCGGCCAATCTGGGTGAGCTCTATCTTGCCGATATCAGCGTGCCCCCCGCGCTGTATGCAGAGCCGGCGCTTCAGTTGAAAGTGGGCGCCATATTTGCGCAAAGTGAAATCATTCGTTTGCGCTTCGAAGATGAAAAGCTTGCTGATCATGGGCAATGAAAGCGCATGAACGTCTAGATACGCTATTTTTTGGTTTGTGGAGGAACAAGTTATGGTGAGTTTGGCTTTATTTCTTGCGGTTGCATTGGCCATCGTTCACGTGTTTATTGTACGATTGCCAATATTTACCGTCATTCCTCGATACCGGTGGACATCATTTGCCGGCGGTGTCTCCATCAGTTTTGTCTTTCTTGAAATTTTTCCGGAACTCAGCCATGCCAAGGAAAAACTTGAAAACAGTGAGCTTTCGGTCTTGCACCACTTTGATAACCAATTTCACCTTATCGCGCTTATCGGGCTTCTTGTGTTCTATGGAATGGGTTCGTTTGCCCTTAGAATCAATTCGTTTGGACATTCGTCACGTGACAAAGAGGTCACTCGCTCGACGGTCTTTTGGATTCGTATCAGCGGATTTGCTATTTTGAATGTCATCTTTGGTTATCTGCTACACGACTTGAGCGAACACAGTATGTTTGATTGTATCCTATTTTTTATTGCCGTCGCGCTACACTTTTTTATCACCGATGAAAACCTGCGGGAAGATCATCCATCTATTTACGACAAGAAGGGGCGCTGGCTTCTGGCTGGAGCGATTATCCTGGGTGCGGTCATCGGACATGTTGTTCGTCTGGATGAAGCAGCAATTACCATTGTCTGGGCGTTCTCAGCAGGCAGCATGATTCTAAATGTGCTCATGCATGAACTGCCCAAAGAAAGGGAGACTTGTTTTTGGTCATTTTTCAGCGGGTCCGCTGTTTATACTGCACTGCTGCTGGGAAAGTGACGCTTACATCTTTCATTTTAGGTATACAAACTTTCAGTGATTTCTTAGGCTCATGCCGATCCAGGTAATTTCCAGGATAAAACGGCCCTGATCTGGGCAGCAAGCGAGCCTATGAATTAGAAACGAAAAAAAGGAGACAACCATGACAACGGAAAACCACGACGAATCAAGGGCGAGCTTCGATGGTGAAAGCCTCGAAGACCTCACCGTAAGGATCAAGCAGCTTTTCGACATCCAGGACCGCACCTATGGGTTCCCATCCAAGAAATACCCCAAATGCTTCGTCGGCAACGAGGCGGTGGCCCAACTGGTAAAGGAAGGAATTGCGCTGGACGCGGAAGACGCCGTGCGCATTGGCAATATGCTGTTGGATGCGGGGGTGTTTCATCATGTACTGGACGAGCATGCTTTCAAGAATGAAAAGTTGTACTACCGATTCATATCCGATGAAGACCATGGCAGCGTGGCACAAAAACCGGACGGCAGTGCCGTCAGTTGGGCGGATTTCATTGCACCACTGACGGTTCGGGGGGACCAGGCCATGTCCCTTCAGCCGGAGATTCCCGAGCGCGATCCGGATCTGGGATCCTTTGACCAGGTCGATCTCGAAGCGTGTGGCGTATCCCCGCTGGATGAACACAATACCAAATTGCTGGATCTCCTCCACCCCAAAAAGTGGGTCGATCCCACACCCAAGCCCTCGTACAACCTGGTAGTAATCGGCGCCGGGGCCGGGGGCCTGGTTTCCGCGGCTGCAGCCGCTGGCGTCGGGGCGCGGGTCGCCCTGATCGAGGCGCACCTGTTGGGTGGTGACTGCCTGACGGTGGGCTGCGTGCCATCCAAACTCTTGTTGCGCTGCGCCAAGGCGGCGGCGGCCGTGCGCAATGCATCCGAGTTTGGCGTAAAGATCAGTGGCGACGTTTCCGTCGACTTTGGCTATGTCATGGAACGGCTGCGTCGGCTGCGGTCGGACATCGCACCGGTCGACTCGGCCCAGCGCTACTCTGAAAAACTTGGCGTGGACGTTTATATCGGCAAGGGCCGCTTTACCGGCAA
>JASFFF010000486.1:0-3411 GCA_050124445.1 Desulfosarcina sp. | reverse complement strand
GATTGAACGGATTGCACCGCAAAGTGGCAGTGGTCAGGGATATAAATTGGTCTATTATGTCAACCTGCCCATCGACACCTATTGGAAGTTCAAAACCGATTTTGACAATAAGTTTGTTAATGAAAACAAATATATAATTGATCACCGCTTGATTTCGCAGCATGGCAATGTGGCCATTACCGAAAATAAGTATGTCCATGGGCCGGACGTGTATTTCCGCTGGCGAACCACCGTTTCCCGCACCGATTTTAAGCTCACGTTCGTGCTCTTGAACCCGGAGCAGTGCCAGCAGCGGTATCATCATGGAAGCATCGAGGTAAGGCCGGAAGGTCAACGCAGCCGGGTCACCCAAGTGGCCTATTTCGATTTCTGGGGCGCGTCGTTCTGGGCGCACTATCCCTGGAAAGGAGGCATGAAATATATGTTGGCCTACACGGCCAGATGGGAACAATCCATGGCCCTGCGATTGAAGTATCGTTACGATGAAAATACCAACCAAGCCCATTGATGGGTTGTTTTTAAACCGAGTGCGTTTAACCCGGTTCCAACCGCAACCATTCTGCCGCCGATGCTGGTTGGGCGTGGCGGCCGCTTGCATCCGTCTGCCATCCAGGCAATTTATCGTTGGGCTGATTTGTTGGGCCCTCTTGCACGCCGGCTGCGCCAGCTGGCCCCATCCCACCCGGTCGCCTCGCATCGGAGAATCCGGACCCGAGGGCAATTGCGCCGCTTTTTTTGCCGCTCTGGACCATCAGACCGTTTCCTCAAACGCCGTGAATGCCGGCTTCGGACGAATCGACCGCTATCCCTATCTAAGGAGCAATCGCTTCCTGGCTTCCTTTGGCAATGAAATTGAAAGCAACCGGAAATTCACCGCCTGGCTGGATCACCTGCAGAACTTGGATCAATCGGCCCGACGAACGGAGATCGCCAATATGAGTGCAGCAGCCATCGCTTCCATGGGAAATACGGCTGTCCGGGAAGACCTATTCAAGAAGGTCATTACCTGCGGTGATCGGCTGAGGGCCAGCGATTTCTCCGACCCAGAAAACAGGCTTCAACTGAAGCAGGATGTTGTCGTGAAGGACGCCTACATCCCTTTGCGCCAAGCCATCGGATTGTATCCCCTCACCAGCCTATTTGTGTCTCGGGGTGTACGCCAATGGCACGAGGAAGCCCGCCAGCGTTTTGGCGCCCGCTCGACGACCGGAAATAAGGCCATCCGATATGCTTCAACCGCGACGGCAGAGCCCGCGCAGGCCCGCCATATCGTTCGGCATACCGAGCGCGATGCCCTGGGCATTCCCTCCTATGACCATACCCAACGGAGAGCGCTTTTTGAGGCTCATGCCCCGCAGTGGCAAGTCGATACAACAGGCCAATTTGACCGCATCGGTTCTCCTTTCTGGTCCCCTGAAGGCCATATCTCTGTGGATACAACGATGCCGGTTACCTACACCCATCTCTCCTTTACCCGCTATGACCAGGCAATCCTCACCCAGCTGAATTACATCATCTGGTTTCCCGCGCGCCCCAAATCATATGCAATGGATATCTACGGCGGAATCTTGGACGGACTGAACTACCGCGTGACCTTGAATACAGCGGGTCGGCCGATCCTTTACGAAACCATGCACAATTGCGGGTGTTATTACAAGGCGTATCCCACCAATCACTTGCGGGTTCGCGAAACCATCGCCTACGCTGAACCGCCGCTGATCTTCAGTGCACCCGATCTGAAGCAATCGTCCCAAACGATGGTTGTGGCCATGCAAAGCCGAACCCACTATGTGAACCACCTCTATTTCCTGGAAAGGCGCATGCAGCCGGCAAGCATTCCTTACACCCTGGTCGACTACGAGGCCTTAACGCGTTTGGCGCGTCCCGATGGCGGTTTTCGCAGCATGTTCGACCGCACGGGCATCGTTCCCGGCACCCAGCGGCTGGAACGTTACCTTCTCTGGCCCACCGGGGTGCTTTCACCAGGGGCCATGCGCCAGTGGGGAACCCATGCCGTGGCCTTCGTCGGCCGGCGTCATTTCGACGATCCCTTTTATCTGGAGGAAATGTTCACTTTCGCGAATTGAGAGTGCACCAGGCGGAACCAAGGAAATGACGAGCACGGCCGTTGGCACTTCGCAGATTGTCACTCAACAGGATTGGGTCGATATCGATGGCTGCCATAATGGTCGCCAAACGACTGGCTGCTATCCTTGAAAGGCCTGGCAAGCCTCATAGTCGTCGATGGGCAGCCAGGATGATATCCTCGGTTTCATCCCAGCCGATGCAGGCATCCGTGATGGAGATGTATGGGTTGAGATCTTCTTTGCGGGTCTCACCGTATACAAAGGGTTGGCTGCCGGCCTCTAGATTGCTTTCCAGCATCATTCCGCAGATGGCCCGGTTGGGCTTTATGGGAATGCCATTGGTGTGCCCGATACGTTGGATCAATACATGGTTGAAGACCTCGCCCTGTTTGCGGTAGTCTTTGCCGGAATTGTTGTGCGAGCAGTCCACGATAACGGACTGGGTAAGTGCCGGATATGCGGCCAACATTTTTAACGCTTCGCTGATGCTGACCGGATCGTAGTTGGGGCGCCTGCCCCCCCGCAAGACGATGTGGCAATATTGATTGCCCCTTGAAAAAACCCGCGAGGTGACGCCGAAAGGATCATTGCCCACAAAGACCTGCGGACTCGAAGCCGCCAGGAGGGCATTGATGGCCGTATCCAGGCTGCCGTCGGTACCGTTTTTGAAACCAACCGGCATGGAGAATGCGCTGGCCCACTCGCGATGGTTCTGAGACTCGGTGGTTCGGGCACCGATACAGGCCCAGGAGACCAAACCAGATAATCGTTCGGCAGCTGTCTGACTAAGGATTTCTGTCCCCGCAGCGACTCCCATTTCATTGAGATCCATCAAAATTTTTCTGGCTTTGCGCAAGCCTTCATCGATGTCAAAACTTTTTTTATCGACATGGGGGTCTAAGATGAGGCCCTTGAAGCCCACATTCGTCCGCGGTTTCTCAAAATAGACCCGCATGACCAGTTTGATCGTATCTTTGACCTTGACCTGCAGTTCTGCCAGTCGTTCACCATAGGCCAAGGCTTGACGCCGGCTGATGATGGAACACGGACCGGTAATAACCAGCAACCGCTTGTTGCGTCCCTTTAGAATGTCTTTGATTTCCTTACGGCTTTCCAGCACGGTTTGGGTGGCTGTTTCCGTCATGGGAAATTCCCGGCGGAGCTGCTCTGGCGTGATAATCGAACTTCGCTTATGGACGTTTAAATCGTAGGTTTTCTGCATGTGTTTTCAGGAATCTGAGAAATCGGGTAAAGGGATATGCCAAGCCTGGCAGACCAAGACGCTCCTCGGCTCCAAAGGCACTCCCCTATCACAAACCATTTT
>JASFFF010000485.1:0-3414 GCA_050124445.1 Desulfosarcina sp. | reverse complement strand
AATCGTTTTCATTTTGACAGGTCCTTGTCGGATTGGTGACGGTTTCAAGGTTGATCAAGCTTGTGTTTGCAAAAAGATACGCAGTTGGTCAACAAAAATGCCGACGGCAACGCCCAGGCGCTTGATTTTATCATAGATACGGCCGCTTTTGGCGAGCGCTTGCGCAGCTTGGGTGCACATGCGCGGCCGCAGACGATCAATATTTAGCAATTTTGTAACAATTACTGCTGGTTCTATAAAACTGGCATAAATATTTCATCATTGTCCGTATCTGCCGTTGCCCACTTTTCAGACAGTGCCGCTGCAACCCCTGTGCGTGGGCCAAACCGAACGATGCAAGAAAGGATGATGAACATGACCCATGGGTCATCGCTGCCTGGCATTGCAGTGATAGGGCTGGCATGTCGGTATCCCGAAGCCCCCAATCCGCGCCAGTTGTGGGAAAATATCCTGGCCCGGCGACGGCAGTTCCGTCGCATACCGGATTGCCGGTTGTCCCTTGCAGACTATTACGACGCCGATAAAAAGGTACCCGATAAAACCTACGGCCGTCTGGCAGCGGTCATTGACGGTTTCGATTTCGACTGGGCTGGCAGGCGGATCCCGCTGTCCACTTTTCGTACCACAGATATCGTCCACTGGCTGGCCCTGGAAACCAGTCTGGCGGCTGTGGGCGATGCCGGATACACCAAAGATACGCTGCCCGGCAAGCGAACCGGGGTCATTGTCGGCAACACCCTCACCGGCGAGCAGACCCGAGCCAACACCATGCGTTTGCGCTGGCCCTTTGTGCGGCGGGCGCTGCACGTGGCTGCGCGGGACCAGGGCATGGATGATGCTCAAATCCATCAACTCAGCACGATTCTAAAGGATCGCTACACATCCGCGTTTCCACCGGTGGATGAGGATACCCTGGCCGGTGGATTGTCCAATACCATTGCCGGTCGTATCTGTAATCAGCTTGATCTCAAGGGCGGCGGATTCACGGTCGACGGGGCCTGCGCGTCATCCCTGTTGGCGGTGGCTCAGGCTGCCGCCCGGCTGTGTGCCCATGATCTGGATTTGGCCATCGTGGGCGGCGTGGATATCAGCCTGGATCCATTCGAACTGATTGGATTCGCCAAGACCGGTGCATTGACCGACGGCGATATGACGGTCTACGATCGCGGCGGGAAGGGGTTCATTCCCGGTGAAGGGTGCGGTTTCATGGTCCTCAAAACCTTGGCTGCGGCCCGTCGAGACGGTGATTCGGTCTATGCGGTCATCCATGGCTGGGGGATCTCGTCGGATGGCGGTGAGGCGGGTATTACCGCACCCAGCGTGTCCGGCCAGGCCTTGGCCATCGAGCGGGCCTACCTAACTGCCCCCCATGACATTGGCGACCTGGATTTTATCGAAGGGCACGGTACCGGCACCAGCGTGGGAGATCGTACGGAACTGGAAGCCATTGCCCGCGTATTGGGGCGCACACCGGTCTCGCGAGGCCAATTGCGCCCCTGCGGCATCACCTCGCTCAAATCCATCTTCGGCCACACCAAGGCCGCCTCGGGAATCGGTGGATTGATCAAGGCCGTCATGGCGGTCAACCGCCGGATCATCCCACCAACGGCTGCCTGTAGACACCCCCACCAGGCTTTCGATTCCGCAGCCAGGCGTCTCTATCCGGTTCGCCAGGGGCGTCGCGCGCCTGCCGACGGGCAGCTGCGAGCCGGGGTTTCATCCATGGGTTTTGGCGGAATCAATTGTCACATTACCCTTGCATCCGGGGATGGTCCCGATAGCCGTCTGGACACCGCCCTGCAGGAAACCGCCTTGCTGGCACACGCCCAGGAGAGTGAACTGCTGTTAATGGGCGCCGACACCCGGTCCGACATGCTTGACAAGATTTGCGGCTTGTCAACAACTGTTGCTGGCCTCAGTATTGCCGAACTGGCCGATCTATCTGCAGAATTGAGCCGGCAGATGAAGCCCGCTGCTCCGGTCAGGGCGGCGATTGTGGCCGGCCGCCCCGATGGTTTGTTAGACCGCTTGACCCAATTGGAATCCGTTCTACGAGATTTGGAAAGCCAATCCGATCCGGTTTCTGCCATGGCCCTGACACCCGACATTTGGCTGGGTGAAGGCACCCCTTCCCCCCGGGTTGGCTTTATATTTCCCGGTCAGGGATCGCAACAATTGAACATGGCCCGCACCCTGGTGCAGCGCTTCCCTTGGGCCCGGGCGTGGGTGAATCAAGCCGATCAGATAACCGCTCAAGCGGGCGGCCTTCAGGTGAGCCGGTTGATCTACCGGGACACCGACCGGGTGTCCGGACCAGAGGAGCACGAAGGCTGGTTTGATGCCCTCTCGCTCAGCGAACATGCCCAGCCAGCCATTTGCCTGGCGTCCATGCTGTGGTTTGAATTTTTTACCCGCTTGGGTGTCCTTCCTCAAGCGGTGGGAGGGCACAGCTTGGGCGAATTGAGCGCCTTTTTTGCAGGTGGGGTGATCGATGCGGACACACTCTTGGAAGTTGCCGTTCGCCGGGGGCGGGTCATGTCCGGTGGGTCAGGGACACCAGGGGGCATGGTGGCCTTGCGTTGTGACGAGACCAACGCCAGGGGGCTGATGTCCCAAATTGACGGCTACCTCACCATCGCCAACCGCAACAGCCCACAGCAGACCGTGGTTTCGGGTGAGTTGAAGGCGGTCGAAAATATGCTGCGGGTCGCCCGGGAAAACGGCGTCGGTGCTCGCATGCTTCCGGTTTCCAATGCCTTTCACAGCCGTCTATGTCACGATGCCGCCAGGCAGGTGGGCAAGCTGCGCCCGCTGGCCCATTCGATGGCAATGCCGAACTGCCCGATATTTTCCAGTGTCGACGGTGCGTTGCTGGAGCCTGGGCAGCCATTGAACGACCATTTTTCGCGTCAGATTTGTTCTCGAGTCGATTTCATTGACCTGGTGACCCGCATGTCCACATGCTGCGATTTGATGGTCGAGATGGGCCCGGGCCGGGTGTTGACGGGTCTTGTGGGTGACATTCTCGGTGAAGGCGGGCCAATGTGCCTGCCGGTGGAAAGTGCGGCCGGCAGCGCCACGGATTTGAACCGTGTCTTAGGCGCCATGTTCGTTCATGGTCTGACGATTCGCTGGGACGTGCTGTATGAAAACCGCCTGATACGGCCGTTGGTCTCCGCCGAACAGAAAAATTTTGTGGTCAATCCCTGTGAAACCCTTTCCGCAGTTGAACTTTTGGACGCCGGCGGCAGCTTGCCGTCCGACGCGACCCATACCATTTTGGCCGATGCCTTTCAGGGCATGCCGAAAGCGCGGGTGAACCGCTACCTCGCCTCCCGGGGGGCCTTTTTGAATCGAGTGGTACAGGCCGATCTCTCCTTCTGGGATCCAGATGCCCAGCCGCTTGAGGCGGAC
>JASFFF010000484.1:0-3425 GCA_050124445.1 Desulfosarcina sp. | reverse complement strand
CGTTGCACCCGTCTCTTTAATGATAGATTCCATATCAAGATTGACAGGGCCACGCCACAGACAGCCATGAGCATAAACAAACCACCGCGCAGCAATGCCATGCGTCGGGCCTGTGCATCGGCAACCGAAAACCATTTACGGTACAGCTTTTCGTAGGTACCATTCTGATGCATCAAATGGATGCCTTCGCTCAGCTTCGCCAGCAGGCGGTCCTGACCTTTTTTGGCTGAGAAGGCATAGGGGGCGCACATCAGCGGCGGACCCGCCATCACCACCGAATCGATATCAAGAAATTTCAGGAGGGTCAGGCCGCTGAGGCGCTCGATAATGGCACAGTCGTGCCGGCCCTCGGCAAGCAGCTGCAGTGCCTCCTGTGGTGTGGATACCGCGACAATGCGGTCCGTTATCCGGCGCTGCAGAAGCCAGTCGTGGGAATATGCCCGAGAGTGGACCACAATCTCCTTGCCGGCGGCATCATCGATGCTTTCAATAGTCGATCCCTTGCGCACGAAGAGAGAATAAAAGACACCCGCATGCGTAATGGAGAAATCGAAGATTTCTTCTCTTTCAGGCGACCGTATCATGCCAGTAACCAGATGGATGTCTCCAACAGTGGCGCCTTGAATTACCGTCTCCCAAGCGTCCAATCCGATATCTACATCCATTTGTAATTTTTTTGCAATGGCTTTGAGAAGATCAATGTTGAAGCCATCCGGTTCGCCCTTGGCATTGATGAATTCATACGGAGGGAAATTGCTGTCGCCCCGGGCGATCAATGGGCTCAGGGAAGGTTCCTTGGCTTGCACAATGGGTGGCAGGAAAGCAATGATCAGCAGTAAACTTACCCGAAGGGTGTGGCTCATGGCAACAGGTCCTTATTGGTTGCTCCTATTTTCGAACTTGAACAAATCGGTCCGCTCCCACTGCCACCCTTTCTGTTTCATGCATTGTCTGATCATTTTCATTTCATCATTGTAGTCATAGGTGTCGGGATCGTCGCGTATCCCTTCTCTGGCCCATCTCTCGCATGCCTCATGATCGATGGCCCATTCGCGGTCACTTTTGTTAGGATGGTAGGGTTTATGGGTACATCCGGTGGCAATGAGGAAAGGGATCAACACCATTAATAAAAGCCTGATGTTTTGATTATTCATGGATTTGCTCTTCTCATTTGGGTCATGGGCAGGCGGGGGCCGCCCTTACATTGTCCCGACCTCGACAATGATCTTGACTAGTTTATTCCTGAATTTTGCACGCGTCAATGCGAACCGTGCCCGAAAATAGATCCGTATGCTCGAGACCGGGCGCATGGCTATTTTCGCAGTTCGCGCCGGATCAGCTCCGGCAAAGCACCCGGATTTTTGACCTGTTTGCCGTTCAGAAATACGGAGGGTGTTCCCTTGATGCCGATGCTTCGGCCGTTTTCGATGTCCTCGCGGATTAACTGCTTGCTGGATTCGGATCGCCGATCCTGATCAAAGCGCGCCATATCCAGTTCCAAGCCGGCAGCTATCTGCTCAATTTTCTCTTCGCTGACCGCATCGTGATTTTCAAGCAGTTGGCCGTGGAATTCCCAAAACTTGCCCTGCTTTCCGGCGGCCAGGGCAGCCATGGCGCCTTGATGGGCAAATTTATGCTTAGAGAGCGGGAAATGCTTGATCACATAATTGAGGTCTTCGGGAAATTGTTCCAGCAACTGCTGAATATAGCGCTCCAAGCGCGCACAGTAGGGTCACTGGTAGTCATCGAATACCACCAGGGTGACTTTTGCATCTTTGGGGCCTTTCACCGCCCGGCCGGCCAACTCGATATCAAAAATACGGCTGAATCGAATGATGTTGATTTGCGATGGTTCCGTAGCCGTCAGGATCAGCCGGTCATCCTTCTGAAAGGCAATGCGGTCATATGAAGCCTTTAGCGGAATTCGGTCCAAGACGGTGCGGTCGTCGGTCGAGTAGATCAAAACCGCCCCGGAGGTAAGGACAAATATCAAATCGTCGGCCGGGTTGGTGGCCACATCCAGGATGGGCGCACCGATTTCGGTCCTGAGGATGCTTTCATGTTCAAACGCGGCCTGCAGGGCTATGGGGATAAGTACAACCGCAATAATGAGGGCCATTATCAACTTTTTCAAAGTGGGATTCCTTTGGTTGGGGATGGTCGAAGGGATGCCACGCGGTATGCTTGTCAACTGATCTGATGTCCACGGCTGTTGTCTGATTGTTGGTTGTTCCGGCAATAAGATACAACGGAATACAGATCCAGGCAAGGCAGACTGGCCGTTTTTTTGGTTTCAACCGAAGTTGAGCGCTTGTCGCGCTTGCCAATCTTAGCGCATCGCCGGCCAGTATCGTTCCCACCCCTGTTCAGCCGCGCGGGCCATACAAGCGATGCACGTGGCCAATAATGCCTGCGAAATGGCGGGGAATGGGCGCGTCAGCCTATTGGCCTTTATGGTACGTTCCCACCAACTGGGCGTGTTCGATCACATGCCCTTTCATGGCTGCCTCAAGGGAGGCTTTGTCCGGTTGCTTCAAATCCGGTAAACGCGTGTCCAGGGCATATAGCTTGTGGAAATACCGATGGCGGCCGATGGGCGGGCACGGGCCGCCGTATCCGGTTCGTTGCCAGTCATTGACGCCCTCGAGCGTTCCAGGCGGCAGGCTGGACGAAGTGACTCCTTCCGGCAATCCGACAACATCTGGCGGGATGTTGTAAAGCACCCAGTGAACCCAGGTCATGCGCGGCGCAGCCGGATCCGGTGCATCCGGATCATCCACAATCAGCGCAAGGCTTCTGGTGCCATCGGGCACCCCATCCCATTGCAGCGGCGGAGCCAAATCTTCCCCCTCACAGGTGTATCGGGTCGGAATGGGTCCATCATTGGTGAAACCGGTTGATGTGATCTGAAGTGTCATGGTGGCCTCCACGCGGGCCGATCGAGGGCCGAATAAAGGTTGACGAAAACATGCCCGTGCTTGAAAAAAACAATCTCTCGGGGCTGCGGCCTAGTGCGGAATCTTGACGGTTATTGTGGCACCCCCGTAGGCGTATATGGAGTCATGGACCCGGACAGTGACTTCGTCAATGGACTCGGGGACGCGGATCCCCGATAGACTGCGGGTGAACGGCTGCTTGCCCACATGGGGATGGTGGAGCACCCGCGTTCCCACCAGGGTTCCGTTCGGTGTGATTATCTCCCATTTGTCTGCATAGTGATCCCAACCGGTATCATCATGTTTCACGGTGACATCGAATCGAAAAACGCCCTGTCCAGTCCGGGCAACGTCTACGCCCACCACATCCGCTTCGCCGCAAAAACCGGTCCGCGCCAAACACATCACCAAAACACTGCTGATTAAGAACTGACGCATCATCCGTATTCTCCTGGTAAGGGTTGTCGTGGCCCCATATATCTTGATATG
>JASFFF010000483.1:0-3434 GCA_050124445.1 Desulfosarcina sp. | reverse complement strand
CTATACAGGTATTCAAGACGAAGCCCAGGCGCTGGATCGATTGGCGCGGGACACAGACATTGCCGTGTTGAAAGTCGGTGCCCGAGGCAGTTACATTCAGCACGCCGGTGAGGTGTTCCGCATCCCTGCGCAGGGTGACGGAACAGCCATCGACACCACCGGAGCCGGAGATCTATGGGCCTCCGGCTTTCTGTATGGCCTGGTGAATGGCCTCGGCCTTGAAAAAAGTGGCCAGCTTGCCTCGGCATGCGGATATGAGGTGTGCCAGGTGGTCGGCGCCGATATTCCTGTTGACGGATGGAATCGAATCAAAAAAAACTGGAGGCAGAATGGCCAAAGGTTCAACAACGCGTAAACAGCTTCTAAAAGAACCCGATCAATTCATCACTTTTTCCGGAAAATTGATCGCTTTTGGACAAGCCCATTTAAAAACCATTTTAATTGGTGCGGGAAGCTTTTTTGCCCTGGTACTTGCTGCGGCAGTGATCGGCCAGATTTCAGATCTCAATGAGAACCGGGCGTCGGAAGGAGTTGAAAAAGCGATGGCCACCTATTCGGCGGCCCTTCAGGACACGGATGCAAAAACAGCTTACGATCGGGTGAAAGCCGATTTTAATGATCTTTTCAAAAAATATGGGTCTAAAAATGCGACTAAAATCGCCCGCATCCTTTTTGGTAGCATCAGCTACAATGCCGGAGATGCCGACACGGCCATCGCCATGTACACGCACGCATTAGATGATTTTGGCCAGAATTCGGCCTTGAAAAACATTGCCTTGAACGGTTTGGGGCAGGCCTACATCTTGAAACAGCAATATTCAGAGGCCATTCGACATTTTGAAATGATTTCGGCTGATGGCGGCAAGATGCTGCAAAGCGGGGCCTTGTTTAATCTGGCTTGGCTGTACGACCGAACCGGCGACAAGCCAAAAAGCACGGCCTTGTACAAGCAGCTTCTGGCCGAATTTCCCGACTCGATGTACGGCGACCTGGTCAGGGAGAAGATCGGCAGTTGATCCGCGTCGAACCGGGCAAGCGGAGCGGGTTGGCAGCCTTATTCTCCAAACCCGAGGATTATTTGTTCATGGCCAGCGCCATTAAACGGTTCCCGGCAAATGCATCACCGCCTCACCTTGGCCGTGAACGTCTCTGGCGGAAGCAATATCCGCGCTATCCTGTTTTCTTTTTATCGAACAGCTTGTGTTTTTTTATTTTTTGATTCAATCCGCTTTTGCCGATGCCCAATAGGTCTGCCGCATGGCTTTGCACGTAGTTGGCTTTTTTCAAGGCTCGGATGATCATGTTTTTTTCCACGAGCGCCAGGGTGTCGTATAGATTGGCATCGACCGGTATGCCGCCCATGTGCAGGGTGCTGTGGGCATTATCAATAAAATCTTTTGGAAGGTCGGACACCTGAATGATCTCCTCCGGACTCATTACCACCGCTCGTTCGATAACATTTTCCAATTCACGCACATTCCCTGGCCAATCGTATTCGTAAAACAGCCGTTCGACTTCCCGGTCGATGCCTTTAACCGGCATACCCGTACTGCGTTCACCGCTGTACTTGGCGATGAAATGGCCCACCAGCGGGCGGATGTCTTCCAATCGTTCACGCAAAGGGGGAAGGCTGATGGGAACCACATTGAGCCGATAGAACAGGTCCTCACGGAATGACCCCTTGCCAACCTCCATTTTCAAGGACTTGTTGGTTGCCGCAATCAGGCGGATGTTCACCGGAATGGGTTTGACACCGCCGACCCGTTCGATCACCCGTTCCTGCAGAACGCGGAGCAGCTTTACCTGCAGACCGGCGGAAAGTTCGCCGATCTCATCCAGGAACAAGGTCCCTTGGTCTGCAATTTCAAAACGCCCTTTTTTCATGGACACCGCACCGGTAAAGGCCCCTTTTTCGTGGCCGAACAGCTCACTTTCCAGCAGGTTTTCGGCCAGGGCGGAACAATTCACCGCCACAAAGGGCTTGTCCTTTCTCGGGCTGTTGAAATGCAACGCATTGGCCACCAGCTCTTTGCCCGTTCCGCTGGCACCTTCCACAAGGACCGTGGCCGCGGCCGGGGCAACTTTTCGGATAACCTGAAAGACGTCCTGCATGGCTTTGCTTTTGCCAATGATGTTGTGAAAACTGTAGCGACTCTCCACAGCACTTCTGAGCTGGCGGTTTTCCTTAACGACCCGATACATGGAAACCGCCTTGTTTGCATACAGGACCAGCCTTTCGTTGTCGAAAGGCTTGAGGATGTAGTTGTAGGCGCCTTTTTGCATGGCTTCTACTGCCTTTTCAACAGTGCCATGCGCGGTCATCATGATTACCGGTAGATCAGCGTCTTCCCCTTTAATGCGCTCAAGCAGGTCAATGCCGTCCATGGATGGCATTTTCATGTCTGTAAGCACCAAGTCCACATCTGATTTCGATAGAATTTCCAGTGCCTCGGCACCGCTGTTGGCTGCAAGTGTTTCAAATCCGGCGTCTTCCAGGACAGCGGCAAGAATGAGCGTGTAATTTTTTTCATCGTCGACGATAAGGATGGTTTCCATTATGATGGCTCCCTGCTTAACGGGAATTTTATTGAGACCCGGGCCCCTTTTTCATGTCTATTGTCGATTCGGATCATACCATCGTGGGCCTCGATAATGTTTTTCACAATCCCCAGGCCAAGCCCTGTGCCTTTTTCTTTGGTGGTAAAAAAGGGATCCCATATCTTTTCCATTATCGACGCTGAGACCCCTTCGCCCTCATCTTCGACATACAACCAGACAGCACCATCATCCGCTTCAATGGTGACATCGATTGCCCCGCCGTCGGGCATGGCCTGCATGCAATTGATAAACAAGTTGAGAAATGCCTGATAGATCATATCTCCATCGGCCATAATATCGGGGAGATCGTCATCAATCGTCGTGTTGATGACATATCGGTTTTGTTGCATCTGATGTTCAAGAAAATGAATGTTCTTGGTGATCACTTCATCGATGCGACAGGGACTTCGGTTGGGTGTCTTGGGCCGGGCGTAGTTTAAAAAGTCAGTGATAATATGATTCAATCGTCGCGCTTCGGCAACGATGATATCGGCAATGGCGTTCAGCGTGTTGGAGGCATCCGTTTTCTTTTTCAGCAACTCTGCGGAACTGCTGATGATCCCCAGCGGATTTCTGATTTCATGGGATACGCCGGCAACCATTTCACCGAGCGAGGACAAATGTTTGGCCTTGGCCAGCTGATCTTTGAGGCGTATGCGCTCAAAGGCCCGCTTTTCGATGATGCCCTCTCCGCGCTTCACGACGAAAATCAACGTAAGCAGCAAGATTCCCATGACGATGCTGATGGTGCAGATCACCAATACCTGAAACTTGAATATTTGTCTGTAGTCGCTGGAAAGATCCTGCCTGATTTCGACCACGCCCAACACCGGACC
>JASFFF010000482.1:0-3448 GCA_050124445.1 Desulfosarcina sp. | reverse complement strand
AACTGCACCCACGCTATTTCAAGGCGCTTGTCTGAGGGGGCGGCATCGGCAACGGCGCGCACAATTGGACCTCGTTGATGAAGAAGGTTGACTATCCCGGTAAAAGACTCGCTCAGTAGAGCCACGGGGTCACCAACACCCACAATCCAAGGTTCGGCAACGTCATAGATTTCGCCTTGCAAGATGTTTAATAGGGTCTCCATGACCTGGTGCAGGTCTTTGAAGTACTGGTAGAACGAAGAGCGTCCCACGCCTGTTGGAGTCATCAGCGAGCTGACGGTCATGTCGCGAAACGGATGCGACCAGATAAAATCCAACGCCGCATTAAGAATTTTTGTGCGCGTAATCTCGGACTTAGTAACCTTGAGTGTCGGTTGCGGGCGCACATGCAATGGTGAAAAAGATTCATTATCTGACATAATATTGTATTTTAACTGACACTATGTCAGATTGCAAGGAGAAAAAGGATACGCATGATAGACAGTCGGCTGATCAGGGGGGAGTTAAAACGGATAGCCAGGTATGTTCCGGCTATCCCACGAAAATGGGTTTGACAAAACATCCAGATAGCTTGCCAAAATCAAAAAATACAAATGATGGCAATATGTTACATGTATGAAATGGAAATATGAAGCGATCGCCAAACAGAATGGACCACACTCATGGTCCACCCTGAATGACAAAATAGCGGCTGGCTATGGAAGGTTCTTACTCGGCTTGAACGTTACCACGCTTTTTCCTTTAATCTTGATCTTTTCACCGGTCTGGGGATTACGGCCCATCCGAGTTTTCCGATAGACGTTTCGAAAGGTCCCAAATCCCACCAGGGTGACCTTGCTGTTCCTTTTTTTGAGCCCTTCCTTGATGCCATCCAGAGCGGAATCAAATGCCGCTTTTGCGGTGGTTTTCGGAATGTCGGCATCCTTGGCAATTTTTTCGATAAGTTCAGCTTTGGTCATGGGGCCTCCTCGATCTTGGTTGGGTTGGTGGTTATCAGATGTCCTATTGCTCGGGGCATAGGTGTCTAATGGACGGCGGCCAGATTATCGATCTCAGCGATCGACTCTTTCCTTCAATTCCTTGCCCGCCTTGAAAAATGGCAACTTCTTCGGTTTGATTTTCACCTTCTCTCCGGTTTTGGGATTGCGACCAGTGTAGGCACCGTATTCTTTCACGAAAATCGAACAGAGGCCACGGATTTCGACGCGGTCACCGTTTGCCAATGCGTCGGACATAGTATTAAAGAAGATGTTCACGACCGATTCGGCCTCCGTTTTGGATAGGCCATTGGCGTCCTTTAGGGCCTGGATCAGTTCGAGCTTGTTCATTCGTTAGGCGCTCCTGATTATCTTACTCTTGGGAATGGTAGGGTAAAGATTTTGGTGGAGAATAAACTCTGACGAATAAATCTGTCAATAATTAAAGTGATTTATCCATGATGATGCGGAAATTACGTTCCTTATCGCACACAGATTCATTGAAGCTGCTTTAGCCAGCACAAACATGGAATTTGAACGCAGGTATCGGGGATGAGGCAAACTACATGATGTGGTATTCGATTATTTTTATGTTATATTACAATGAGATAGCAGAAACATGGAATATGCTATGGGTACATATACGTCGCAAATATCTCAAGGCGCGGTTAGCTAAAGTGGTTTAAATTCATTCTCGAAATATGAATTTTACCGGGCGAACTTCATGGTTCCGCTGTCATATTTCAGGTCCAGGTATAAGAAATCATCCTGGAAAAAATAGATAGCTGCGGCGCTCAGATCTTTATTGAAGTCCTGATCCAGAGACCCCGGCGGACACATGGCCATGGTCGAATGAGTCTGCTCAATTCTGATGCTTTTTCCCTCCATGGAATAGGTTCCGCCAGCACGATTACAATCCGCTCGGATATTCAGCTTACCGTCCGATTTGAATTCAATGGTGTATAGCGATGGGTCTGACGGTACATTTTGGGTGTCGTTGTTGTAGCGTGTCTGCTGCCATTTCCACACCACGCCGGTGATTTCCCCTGCCTCCGGTTGCCCGCCTGCGGAGGCTGTCGAAACCAAGGCCACGAAAACGATCGGTGCGGCCAAAACGGCCATGAATAGGCTGGTCGGGATATGCGTCGTCATTGATTCTTTGACCATTGGATTTTGCTTCTCCTCCCTGTTGGATGATCTACAGTGCCAGTCGTACGCGCAACCCCCAGGCCCACAGACTGTCTTCGTCCGGATTGAGCGCCGGATCCTTGATGTACTGAAGGGACGGTGTGACGGCCAGCTCGCGGGTCAACTGATAGCGCCAGAATAGTTCCGTAGTGAACTGGTCGTTTGCATCAGCGAAAGAAACTGGGTTGGGTTTGCCCCAGTTGAAACCGAACCCGATCACCCCTCGCATCGGAACCGGTTGATAGCCAAGTCCAATCGAAAGCGATCTTTCCAATAGGCTGCCGCTGTCTTCGGTGTAGCCTCCCCGGATAAAGGGCAACCACATGTCCCCGATCCATTTCTGCCAGGATGCGTTGAGTCCCCAGCCGTCGGGGGTGCCGTTAACCCGCTCGTCAATATGCCAGAACGTGACATGCAGGTTGTCAAAATAGATTTTGTCCTGGCCCGGGGTGAACCCAACTTCTATCCATTTAAAAAAATCACTTTCATCGACAACATTTTCGAATCCCTCGAACGGAGAGGTTGGATCGGAGTTGGCATCGGAAAAACCCGCCTGGATGTATACGCTTTTGGAGATCATCCCACCGGCCGCCAATCCTAAGGTGGCGTCGTTGGGCAGGTCGATGGCCGCCGAACCGGTGGAGAAGACGAAATTGTTGAAACCGGTCCAGGGGCTGGCCATCAGGTAAACGTCCACATAATTGGTCACATCTAAAAAACCGCCTACAGCAGTCCATTTGCCCTCGAACATATACTGCTGCCAGTACAGGTTGGTCAGGCGCCCCTGCTGATTACTGAAAGGTGGTTCGAAGATGCCCGCATACCCGCTTTCAAAACCCAATGCACTGGGGGGAATGTCCGAATACTTATGACGATGCTCGATTTTCCAGTTCAAGCTTCCCCGGTTGGGGCCGCCACGGTTCACCATATCCCAGAAACCGAAGAAACGAACCATACCACCGCTGGCGTTATCCTCACCAAGACTGTCGCTTACACCCATAAAAAGAGCACTGTAGTCGATGCTCCAGTTGAACCCGGTCTTTTCAGCCACCCCGTCGCGCCAATCTCTCAGCGGTGCCAGGATCTTTGATTCATATAGTGGGTTGGCCTTTTTATCCATCACGATCTGGTTCTCCACCTGATCGGTGGAAAGTCGGGGATTCAGATTGTCCTCGGGATTGGTATCCTCCGAGTGGGCCGCAGAAACAAGGTAGATCCAAGCGGTAAACAGATAGACGAGAAATCTTAGTTTCATGGTATGCATCACCTTTTACAGGCTGGTT
>JASFFF010000481.1:0-3449 GCA_050124445.1 Desulfosarcina sp. | reverse complement strand
TCCTTCATGGCATGCATGGCCTTCAGTTCGTTGGTGAATGTTTGAACGCGAATCATGTTGCCCCCTTTCAATTGTTGCAGTTTGTTCATCTTTCATCCAAGGCGAAGGGACGCCGTAGATGAAGGTTCGGATTTCCGGCTTCATATCCGATTTTTCAATATCAACCCTTTTATCAGATCAAGATCTGTTTAGGCTGTTGCAAGAGGATGTTACGCCCTGCGTAAAAAAATCGCACTGAATGTCAATATGGGCAGCGATCAACGCCGCCCATCAATCATGGAGACGCCGCATTGCCCGCACCGGGTTTTTCGAGGGCCTATTTGAATCGATCATCCGATCTTCGATATGAGACGGTCTTCCTGATGGCTTCAAGCCAGCCGGTGCGAACTTTCAGCGGGGCATCGAAATCCGGAACATATGGTTTGATGTCCAAAAGCGGGGTGCCGTCGAGGATGTCCACGTTTCGGATGGTCAGCTCGCCGGCTTCGATCTTGTGGAGTTGGACGACTGAAAGCCCGATTGGATTGGGGCGTTTGGGTGCCCGCGTGGCAAACAGCCCCCTCGGTTCCGAATCCATAAAGGGCACGACGTGGAGGTTGAATCCCTGGCTGCGATGGAAATGATACAAGAGGATGATATGTGAAAACCCACCAAGATCTTTAAGCCCGTCGTGGTACTGTTCAAAGACCTTGACGGTTCCCTTGGCTCCGGCTGATCCAGCCGGCTGGATTGGCATTCCCTTCAGCTCAGTAAAGGGGGTATAGATGATTCCAATGGGCTCGAACACAGTCATCTTCTTCTCTTGCATTAATTTTACGGCGGCGATCAACCGCTAGACCAAAGGCCTGATCGGGCGCTCAATACATGTTTTGCCACCACGGTAAGGAGACTATCGAACCAATCCGGTCAACGCAAGGCCGACGTAAAATAGAACCAGTGAGAAACCAATCAATAGCGCTCCGAGGCATTTCATTGCCCACAGATATTTTGACCCCGTTAAAAATTGCCTTGATTTTCCAACCATATACGCAATAAGCGCCTTTGCGCCGACGACCCATCCACGTCTACTGCAATAACTGGTCAGGCGGCGCGCTATTTATTGTAAATATCCGTTATTCTGTTCACAAATCGCGCTTGGCTTGCTTTTTCGCTTAGCTTCCCCAGTTTCTCCTCTACAATTTTCAACGACCTGTTGCCTATTTGTCTCTTATCTCTTTCACGGATCGCGTAGCAATGCTCAAGCAGCGTCCACTTGCTCATAAAGTAGTCTTCTCGTTTTAAGGCACCGAAAATTTTGCTTTCATCGATAGACCTAAACATTTCAAAGTAGAAAAACTCCAGATACTCAAACCTGCCCTCGTCTTCCTTTGGGATTCTACCAATGTCCAGCCAACAAAACACTTTATTGCGACTAAGCCTTTGTACAATATTTCGTACAACCTTCGATCCTCGCCCGCGCCGATAGCTGATAAAAACAAGATCTTGCCTGTCGATCTTGCCTGAAAATGCTTCCAATCTCCTTGGCTTTCCAATTTAACACATATTTCCATTTGACATATGTTAGAAAATGCCTTCCACCACGAGTCTCGGTCTCATGCTGTCTGACTATTGTTTCGCCAATAACCGTCGTCGCCATGGCACATTTTACCCTTTTCACTCACAAGGAGTCTTGCTATTCCTAAAGATTGATTGCCGCCAGACGCCAAGAATGATCAGCGAACCGCGAAAGCGGGAATCCAGAATTATGATGAATCACCATGGATTCCGGATCTCCGCTGTGCTTCGTCCGGAATGACCAAATTGTTAAGCTTGTACCACTGCTGGATTGGAGACCAACCATTAATAGGACAAGGGATATAGTACTAACCAGAAAAGCAACTTTGGTGAGGCGATAAATCCATTTATTGATTGTTTCATTTTCCATATTCTATATTGCCTGAAAATGATGCGCATTAATGGAAAGGATAATTCAGAACCTTCAGAGTGCAGGCATTCGTGACAGGGGGGTTAGTACACGGTTTAATGTTCATCATTTTATGCCTATGGTTTTAGAAACATGCTCCGGTTGTTCTCTGGTGCGACGTCTTCACTTGGCACGGTCGCTACATTGCAATTCCAATACCCGGCCCCCGGACATCCAACGGTTCCCGCGTTCTGATCGGACAGGCAGGTGCTTTCGCCCCTCATCCATCCCTGATAACAGGAGAAAATGCAGTGGTTAACATCGGCAAAAGGTTCAAATGGTTGTTTATTAGGTGTATCATAGAATCCAATAAGCGGATTTGTAATTTTAGCAATTTTCAATAGATCGCTAAAATCTGGTTGCATTATCGTCTCCTTGACCAATGTTTATTCGAATACATTTAACATTTTAGTTAAGACGGTGGGCGTGATGTACGTCCAGTCATTCTTAAATGAATTGTTATATTTCGTCGTCCGTTATTATATCGCCAACGGTGTCAACAAGAACGGTGTGGCATTCAACTTCAAACCATTCATTAAACACTTTTTTGGTTATTTTAGAGGGCCACAGGGATTCGTCGGTGTACCACCCTTCGAGTTCACTTTCGAAAAGAACTTTAAAATTGAGAGATATCCATTTATCAAGATTTTCTGCATCATCATCCCGAATAAGATAAACGGTGCGATCTTCATTTACATTTTTTAGAGTTAACCCTGGATTATTATCATAAGGGTCAGATTCATTCACCCAGCGGATGAATGGTTCCTTGCACTTCAATAATACAGCAGCACGATTTACCATAGATTGTTCCGAAATTTTAATTCTAAATAGGTGGCAAGTTTTCCACGTATCGACCTTATAGAAACGAACTTATTGCGTATGGATTCAAAGGTTTATTCACTATACCCACGCGATGCGAAAAATATCCGCTCGGCTGCCAGACCCCTAAGTAACATTTGAAATGGCTCCCGAGCGATGCGATACAAGGCGCTATCCTACAATCTGTCTGCGGATGACGGTATCTTTCAGCCAGCGGTGGTCGTCTTTTTTCGGGTAGCCGATGTTGTAGTGCAGACCGCGGCTCTCCTTGCGGTGGGCGGCGCACTTGATGATCAACTCGGCCACGGTGGCAATGTTGCGCAGTTCGATGAGATCGGGTGAGACTTTAAAGTTCCAGTAGTACTCGCTAATTTCCTTCTGGATCATGTCGACGCGGCGCTGGGCGCGGGCCAGGCGCTTGTCCGAGCGTACGATGCCCACATAGTTCCACATCAGGCGGCGGATCTCGTCCCAATTGTGTGAGACCATGATTTGCTCGTCGCTGTCCGTGGTTCCCACATCGTCCCAGGCCGGGATGTCCGGCAAGGTGCCCGTCTGCATGTCGCCGTGGTCGGCAAGGGCCTGACGGGCGGCGGCATCCGCGTAAACCAAGGCTTCGAGTAGGGAATTGCTGGCCAGCCGGTTGGCCCCGTGAAGGCCGGTGCAG
>JASFFF010000480.1:0-3463 GCA_050124445.1 Desulfosarcina sp. | reverse complement strand
CGCTCTGGATTACGACCAAGATACGCCTCGCGGCTT
Organism: Desulfosarcina sp.; assembly: GCA_050124445.1. Taxonomy (GTDB): domain Bacteria; phylum Desulfobacterota; class Desulfobacteria; order Desulfobacterales; family Desulfosarcinaceae; genus Desulfosarcina. The sequence goes on along the minus strand of JASFFF010000480.1, from coordinate 3,427 downwards.
TCCTTGCCGGGGACCTGCTTTCCGTAACGTTCGCGGCTTTTTGCGTCACGGTAGGGAACACCGCGTCGATTGTCCGGGTTATGGTTCCAGGTCACGTTCTTCTGGTTGACGTCGATCTTTTTGTTGACGTTGATGTTGTTGTAGCGGTTGACGTTGATATCGACGTGGTGATGATGCCAGTTGCATCCCCCCCACAATGCGTTGGTGATGCCGATGCCGATACCGAAGGCGATTCCCGAAACCAATGCCGTGCCAAACACGTAACCGGGTGGTGGTGGGATATAAACCGGCGGATAAAGCGGATACCACCACGTGCCATACACCACCGTGGGATTGTAAGTGGGTACATAGACCACCTGAGGATCGGCTGGCTCGATGACGATGACGGACTGCTGGGTCTGGCTTGCCTCCTCGACGACGACCTTCTGCTGCTCGTTCGATTCGAGATTACCCTCCTTGTGGGCAGCCGCCCGCAGCCGCTGAACCGAGTCCATCACCGCGTCAGGTTGAGCGAGAAAGGCATCGCCCACATTCTGCACCCAGTCTGGATCCTGCTCCATCGTGCCCAGCACCTGGGGGAATGCGACGAGCGATTTTACACTCGGATCCCAGGAGTGGTCCTCCACCGCTTTCACGGCAGCATCACCTTTCTGATCTGGATTGGCTGCGGACCATTTAGCTGCTTCAACGACATCGGCCGGGTAGGTGGCAGCCATCAGCACCTGTGAGAGCAGTGCGTCGGGATACAACGCAATCGGTGCCAGCATCTGATCCAACTCTTCCTCCTTTAACGGATCATTATTTTCAGCCGCCACTTGTCGGCCACCAACGAGGATGGTCACAAGCAACAGGCATCCCAGAACGGATAAGAACTTCATCGCATTTCCTCTCTATGTTCGGCCATCAATATCCCTAATGATGATTAGTTGAGTGCTGATCGGGACATCTTTCATGCCAGACGGTTGACCATAGATATTCTAAATTCAATAAAGCAGTCTCGTTTTTCACAACTACCGCCAAAGGTTATTGGGCGCCAGCCGGTGACATCATTTTTCCATTACCTGATCCAAGCTGAAGCTGGTCGTCTTCTGGTGCGGCGAGAACTCCTGGAATGTCTTGATAAAGTTGCCCACATAGGCCTGGGCCGGCATACCGAAAGCAAGCGCCGCCATGAGCAGAAGTCTCATCAACATAGTTTTGGCTTTTATTGTATCTCCTCGCTATTCACGTTGGTCAACCCAGTGACGGCTGGCTCACGACTGAAAAATTTGATTGTTTTGGCGCGTGTATGGCACCGGTGTGAGTGGTGATAGCTTATCAGGTGCCTATTACGTCAATTGGTAGAACCGTCCGAGTCTCAGTTTCAAACAAGCAGTGGCATCGGCAAATAGCAAACAGCTATCGAGACACAGAAATGGTAAGTATGTTCAGATATAATTCAAGTAGGTTGATTACCGTCCCGGCAATTATCCATTCATCCCGTTAGGTTTAGGTGTTTTCCAACTCCCATTCAATTTCGTCAAAAGCGTCCTCAAGCGTGTACAAGGCCTTGTCGGCTTCTGTCAGTTCCCAATCGGCAATGTACGCCTGAATTTCCTGGTGTAGCTTGACGAGCTTATCTTTGTGTTTGAGCAGAATCTGCTTGATATCGGGATTCCCATCCAACGCGTAAAGTAGTTTGTCCAGCATCCCAACAAGGTCGAAGAGTGACGGATCTGCGTCGACCAATGCTTCGTCAATGCGGCTCAGATGTCTGGCAATTTTGGGATAAGTTGTCTCAAATCTATCTTGGTAGTAGCCGCGGACCTTGACCGTCAATTGCATATAGCTACTCATCTTATTGTCCTCTCGAATTGTCCTCTCGAATTCATCTTTAAACTTTTTGGTAATGTAGATTTTAAGGAGGTGGTGGAACGCTCGGATCAAAATAGGTCCGAGCGTTTTGCATTTAGATGCAGTCTGAATAGTGGTAGCCAGCGACCTTGTGCCATTTCTACTGACGGCTCGCCGATGATTTCATCTGATTCAGCACACTGTCGACACTGAGCGATCCACCAGCAGTTGGTGGGAAATCTTTGAACGTCTCCAGAAATTTGGCCACATACGCCTGAGCCGGCACAAACATCCACATCTGATCCGCATAGAAATTGCGAATATAAAGTGCGGAGTCGGGGCTCACCTCGAAGGGATCCATCCGTAGATTCACGACCAACTCGGAGTCTTGCGATGTAAGCGTTCACGGGATATTCCCGTTTGAATCAAATCCAGGAAAGATCAGGCGTCGAATTACGAAAATAGGAAGCAATACACTCCACGAGAAACGGGAACGTCGGCTTTTCATTTAAGCGGCAGGTTTCTTTCATTGACAAGATCCGCTCGACCCACCGATTTCCCTTGTCGCTTTGCGTGCCCAGACTGCGTTTTCGCCACAGCACACCACAACGCAAGGCCCGTTCGGCGCGGTTATTGGTGGGATCGACGCCTTGGTGATCGAGAAAGGTGAACAGGTTGTCCATTTCTCGAATGATCTGCCGGGCAAGTTTGCCTGCATCGGTCTTATCCGCCTGCCAAAGTGAGACGGTAAACAAAAAGAACGTATAAAAATCTGACCACTGTTTTTCGTCGGGAGGGTCTTTGGCAAACGATACCAGTTGCCTCAGCCAAGCGGCGACGATTTCGCCAAAGCGGCGAAGATCGGGTTTCTTCCTTTCCGCCAGGGCATCGGCCTTGCGGATCAGATGGGCCAGGCAGGTTTGGCGGCTAACCCATTTTTGGTATAGGCCGTATCCATCACTGACCAGAATGCCGTTCCAATCCTGGACCAGCTTTTCGAATGCCTGCTTAGAACGGTGTGGGTCGATACGATACAATGCCACCCGTTGGTTGACCATAGCCCACAGCCAGTGCAAATCGTTTTGCTTAAACCAGGAGGTTTCGTCTATGTAGTTGCACCAAAAACGTCGGGCAATCCGGCCAATGTGTTCGTAGACCGGCAAAAGCGCATTCGAGGTGCGGTCGACAATCTTCTGGATGGTTCCGGTGGCAATGGGAATACCCAAAACGGACTCACACAACTGCTTGACGTCGTTGCGGCTCATGGCCTTGATGCCGCTCAGTTCTCCGATCAATGCGGTAAGGCGAGGCCCATAACCAGTGGACACCTCACATGGCAGCGTGGCCTTGACCGTCTTGCCGCAGGTGGGGCAGTCGCACTGCTGAAGAATGTAGTGGCTGACCTTCATGTCGATTGTGGGAAGCTCAATATGCTGATGCACGTAAAACGGTTGCACGCTCTTTCGGTCGAACAGCGTATGCCCGCATGAGCAGGGCTTTGGCATCAACCAATGGCTTTCGGTCGGGTCCAGCATTTGCTGCTGGTTGGCCTTGTGGCCCTGTTGTCCGCCTTTCGATCGTTTGCTCTTTTTTT
>JASFFF010000479.1:0-3464 GCA_050124445.1 Desulfosarcina sp. | reverse complement strand
CATCCTCAAGGCCACTGACGGGTTGGCAATCACCACCAGCGGACCGATTGTCGATGCGGCGCGAACCAAGGCCTTCAGGAATCTACTGCATCTGGCGCCCCAATCCGACCGCCTGCGGCAGCTGGCCGACGCCCACGGTGTGGATCTGGGCCCGCCGCCCGACGGCTGCGTTCGCTGTCGCCTGTGCATCCGGGTCTGCAAAGAGATTGTCGGCGCCGGTGCCTTGAAAATGAATAAGATCGACGGGGTTGCTTTCGTGGTGCCAGAGCCGGATCGTTGCATCGGATGCGGTACCTGCGCCAATATTTGCCCCACCGACGCCATCCGCTTGGATGACCGCGAGAATGTGCGTACGGTATCCATCCGGGATGAATTGATCGGCAAACATCCCCTGGAGCGCTGTGAGGGATGCGGGCGCTGGTTTGCCACCACCCGCTTCATCGACTTCATCGAACGCCGCACCGAACCCCATCCCCATGTCAAGGAAACGCACACTTACTGCGCGACATGCGCCAAGCTCTTTTCAGACCGGACCCGCGCGTTGAGCGATCATTCGGTTAAAACACGCCTGCCAGGACACTGATCCGCTGCCTTGGAGAAAACAAAAAAGCCCCTTCCCGCTCGCAAAGGGGCTTTTTTCGCACTTAAATGAATCCGGTGGCTTAGATCTCCAACCAGGAGTCCGAGTACAGGGACTTGCCCAAGATGACATCCACGGTCTTGGCGTAGTCCAGCATCTCTTTTGAGAGGCTGGCGCGGTCCGGCTCGGTGCCGTCGAGCATGCCGTATATCAGGTCGACGATATCCTGGCGCTCGCCCTTGGCGATGGCGGTAAGCTGCTCATCGCGCGGATCGGAGATAACCGAAACCATGCCGCATTTCTCCAGCATGATCATGTAGGTTTGGTTCAAGATGGGGCGCAGGTGTTCGGGCGGACCGTTGGAGATGTTGGACAAACCGCAGGTGCTCTTGGCACCCGGTGCCATGTCCGGTATCATTTCCTGAAAGGCCATGAGGCTCATCAACTGAGGTTGCTGGATGTTTACCGGTGTCACGATGCCGTCCACCCAGATTTTCTCGTTGGGGATGCCGGCTTCGTTGGCAAAATAGAGCAGCTCCACGCACAGGGCGGCGCGTTCGTTCTCATCGCGTGGCAGGCCTTCGGGGCCCCACATCAGGGCGATGAAGTCGGCGTTGTGCTCGGCGACCATGGGCACCATGCGCTCATAGCGTTGCGAGCGGACCATGATGGAGTTGACGATATGCGGGGTGCCGTCGGGGACCTGCTTGATAACCTTCAGGGCCGCTTCGATGGCGTCGATATTGGAGGTGTCCAGGGCCAGGGGGACATCCGGTACCACATCCTGGACCACCTCGACCACCCAGGGCATCAACTCATGGCCGTCTTTCTTGGCCGGACCCAGGTTGATGTCGATGTAGTCCATGCGTTTCTCTTTTTGGAACAGGGCTTCTTCCTGGATCGGCTTGGGATCGCGTTCTTTAAAGGCGCGGCCGATCTTTGTCGAAATGACGTTCAAACTTTCGCCGATAAGTAGCATAGGCTCTTCCTTTCTTTTTCTCGGCATCATGTTCCGGCCAGTGATTCGGCCATGGATGACGCGATTGCCAACTGTAGGGCCGGTGTGCCGGCCAGGAAACCACGGCCAGGGGGAGCAAGGCGCCACCCTGGCCGTTCGATCAAAAGCGGCTACGCTTTGAGGAAGCCGGGGATGTGTGCTGCTTCACGGGGACCCACGGTGATGGTCCAGCCGGGCAGTTCCTCTTCCACGTCGCCCACGATGGCGGCGGCATAACCGGGGATGACCAGTTCCTGGTGCTTGACTTTGTCAGCGATACCGCATTTTTTTACAAACATGCCCACATCATCACCGGCGAACTTGCCGGCAGCCCAGGCAGTGAGAACGGAGAGCCCTTCGGAATCTTTGATGAGCAGCCAGGTGGGCTCTTTGCTGGCCTCGATTTCACCGGAGACGATGAAGTAGGTCAGGGCAAAGTTGGTAGTGACTAGCACCCGTGAATTTTCGTCGGGGTTGTTGATCGGGTAGATGCCCTCGGTGACGGTCATGGGCCGTTGCGGGTCGGTGAAGATATTGAGCCGTTCCAGCAGCAGCGGGAAAAGGGACTCGCCGGTGAAGTCGGACAGGACCACGATGCCGCCGTACTTGGCCACATACATGGCGCCCAGCATGGTCTCCACATCCAGGTTGTCGGTCATCTCGCAAGGAAAGGCGATGGTGGGAAAGCCCACCGCCCGGTTGCCGTCTTTGAGGGCAGCACGGCGGATGGCGACCATGTCTTGATTGGACTGCTTGGGTTCGCGCGAACCGGGATCCAGTACCAGGTCCTTGAGTCCCATGCCGGTGAGTTTCTCCGACAGCGGAGTCAGGCCATCGATGGAATCGGCCTTGATCCCCAGGGGCAGATCGTTGTCCTTGGCAATGGCACCCATGGCGTCGGCGTTGGCCTCGGTGGCCCCGTAAAGCAGGGGGCGCTTGAAGGCGCAGGCTTCCACCCCGGCTTTCATGACGTCGGCATCTTCGCTGATCAGGATCAGGTTGAACTCGGAGGTTTCGGCCACCTGCTTGGCCACGGCGGCGAAGGCGGCGGCGTCACCGTTGACATCCTTGACCGCCACCAGCTCGGGTCGCAGGTTCAAGCCCACGCGTTCGAACTGAAAGGCGTTCCATTGTTTCAGTTTGGCCGCCAGATCGCCAGCGGCAATGTCGCTGCCCACCTGGGCGGCCAGCAGGGTGGGGCTGTAAAAGGTTTTTTCGTGGCGGTACTGGACGGTTTCGCCGCCGGATGTGGCTTTGCGCACACCCGCACCCACCACAACCGGGCGGATGGGTGGTGCCGAGGCGGCGGAAAGTTTCTCACGCGCTTCATCGGAGACGTAAGGACAGGCGTCCAGTTCGGCCTTGCCGGATGCCAGGTTCATGGCAAAGGCAAGGCAGGTGGGCACCCCGCACTCCTTGCAATTGGTTTTGGGCAGCAGCTTGAAAATCTGAATACCGGTTAATGCCATACTATTCTCCTTGTCTGTCAGGGCAATTCGCCCGGCCGCAGTGACCGGGGAATCGATTGATCGGATGGATCGGGCCGGGCACGATGGCCCGGCCCGTGGTTGGGTCTGTTATCCGATGATCGGGTCCATGGACAGGGCCGGATGGCCTTTCTCCTGGAGGAAGGGCAGGATCTCCTCCTCGGTGATGCCCACGGTCTCATCCGCGATCATGTCATAAAAGTTGTCGATTCCCATGGCCTTGCCGGCTTTGTCCAGACGCTCCTTGATCTCTTCTTTGAGAATCTTGGGCATCCAGACCACGCGTGCCAGGCCACCATCGCCCTTGATGAATTTACCCTGGGTGATGTTGAACTTGGAGTGGCCCACGAATCCGGGCGAAGAGGCCCCGCCGCCCATGACGCCGGCCAGGGTGGTGAAC
>JASFFF010000478.1:0-3480 GCA_050124445.1 Desulfosarcina sp. | reverse complement strand
GCGGCACGGGCGTGAAGTTGGTGACCCGCATCGGCAACCACATTATCGATCAGGAACGCATGCGGCTAAGCGCCTGATGCCGTCCCGGAAATTGACGAACTGCCAAGCAATCATCAGGGCGGGACTTCATTGGCAATGGTAACCGACAAAGGCACGGTCATGCGGCCCGCGGCGTGGTCAAGGGCCAAACGGATGCCATTTTGCCCGGCGGGGATCAAGCCGGGCCGAATGCCGGAGCGGTTGGGCGAACTCTCATTTATGGGGCGCCAGGCAATCAGTCGCAAGGGCATCACATCCCGCATGAAGGTTTCACCCGGGGCAATCCTTTCTGGGGGGACTGCGGCGGCCTTAATGGTCTCCGGATCGATGCCTTCGAACACCAAGACCCCTTGTGGCCTGCCGTTGAAGAGATACCGGCTTGCATTCCAATCCACAATCAGGTCCGCATCGCTTTTATTGGTCAGCGCGAGGCTGAAGGCCGCGAAGTAAGGGTGATCGCCTTTTTGGGGAGTCAGCCGGGCGTTAACCCACTGGTTTTCCACCTCATGAAAGGCTGGTCGCGCGGTCCAATTTGCCTTAGACGGAGATTGGCTCCCGCCGCAGCCCCATACGATAAGCAACGTCAGTACAATTGTTCCCAGTTGGTGTAGACCTTTCATGGATACTGCCTTTCAGATGGCTTGAATAATGCGTCTAAAGTAGCTGCTTTTAACTGGTTTGACAAGCCTGGAAGCGGCCTTCCCCCACCACGCGATGCCCCATGGCGACCCGCCGCAAGGTAATTTCGTGCTTAACGGTTGATAGCGGTCGCGTACCGATTTTCCGTATTGCAACCGATCGGCTGCTTGTTTTTTGTTCGGTGCCTTGACAGGCTCTGCAGAAAGGTATATTCGTCTCCTCTTGTCGAACAATCATCATCAGGCAGCTGAAGGAATGCATCATGAACCAAATCCAGCCAGCCATCCCGGCCAACACCGAAGCCATTCAACAGATGCTGAGCGCATCCGGTTACTCCAAGACGGCTATCGACTACTATATCAACAAGCCGCACATGGGCCAGATTTCCGATGCGGACATCACTTCGGAGATGACCGGCACCTGTGGAGACACGATGGGCATTACCATCAAAATGGAAAATGGCCTGGTGGGCGACGCCAAATACCAGGTCATGGGCTGTGCAGGGGCCGTCTCTGCGGCCATGGCGGTCGTGGATCTGATCAAGGGCAAGGATCTGAGCCATGCGCGATCAATCGATGATGGTACGGTGTTTAAGGTGCTCAAAGAGATCCCTGTTAAAAAGCACCATTGCATCCAACTGGCTGTTAAAACCCTGCATAAGGCATTGGACGGCTATCATACTTAGTCCGAACAATGAGCAAACACAGCGATACACCAATATATCGATCTGGACCAACCGGATAAGGTCTTGGTAAGCAATACGTCCTTTATTCCGACAGAATAGGGCTCTAGTGCAGATTTCCATTCTTTAAAAAAACATTTCTCATCAACAAGGAAGATCTGATTTCCAATTGGCCTTCCCACTCCCCTAGAACATACCTGCAGTGAAAACGCTGGATCCATCTTGAGAATGTCCGATTCAACCCCTTACGCCTCTTCCTCATGACGCTGCGACATCGTTGTGCAGGCTTCGATTGTTGTGAAAATAGTATATTGTTTTAGTAGGTTACAATAATAGTGGATTGGTTGTAAGGGTCAAGCATCGATCATGGGTAATTTAAGTCACAATGAAAAACGATAACCCATTAAAGTTGTCAACCATCTTACCGATATCTCCCATTGGGTACCTAATCTATGTCGCCTAATCGATGTTTATGCGCTGTAGTGGGGTGCTCAATAGCGTTGGTTGACACAGAAAATGTGGGAAAGGGTCTTGAAAATGCCTGAAGTGAACAGGCAGATGTCTGACATTAAGTTGCCATCTCCACCGGCAATTGCGGTTCGCATCCTTGAGGCAGTGAAAAAAGAGGACACCTCCTTCGATGAACTGTCCAGAATAATCACCGCAGACCCAGCCCTTACCTCCAAGGTGTTGAGGGCCGCCAATTCGCCGATGTACGCCATACCGACCAAAGTTGACAGCATTCAACGGGCATTAACCGTAATCGGCTGCAATGCTTTGAAAAATATCGCCCTTTCTTTTGTAATTGCCAATGAATTAAAAGCGGTGTCAGACGATTCATTTAATTTCGATTATTTCTGGAGAAGATCGGTTACAGCGGCAGTTAGCGCAGATCTCATTGCAGCGCTGATCGGAAAGAAAAGCGATGACATTTTTGTAACCGGCTTATTGCAAGATATCGGTCTTGTCATCATGTACTTGAGTAAACCACAAGACTATCTCAACGTGCTGGAAGAAAAAACACGCTCAGAACTGTCCACGGTCACCGCCGAAAAACAAATATTTGGACTCGATCATCAAAAAGTAGGCATGGAGGTCCTCAACTACTGGGGGATACCAGAAAATATATTTGAACCCGTAGGTAGCCACCACAATGGATTCGCCAAGGGTTCGCCCAAAGGCTCGTCGGCTGAGATCCTTAATCTGGCGGACAAGCTTTCATCATTGTATCATGGAGACCGGGGCACGAATAAAATGAAGGCGGTTAACGCCGCCTTTAGCGCACGGTACGGAATTGAATCAGGTCGGATTAAAGCGCTGGTTGACCAGGTGGCTGAGCATAGTATCGAAATTATGTCCTTCTTCGATATCGATCCTGGAGACATGCAACCCCTTTCCGAGATACTTCATGAGGCCAAAGAAGAAATTGGGAAGGTTAACATTTCTTATGAACAGTTGGTCCGCGAATTGGAACAGGCCAAGTCGGAGCTGAAAAAAGCAAATGAAAAACTAAGTGAATTGGCCTTTCGTGATGGTTTGACGGGACTTTTCAATCATCGCTACTTTCATGAGCAATTGGAAAAAGAGGTCAGTCGGGCGACACGCTACCAGCGTGATTTAGCGTTGATCATGTTCGATTTGGATAATTTTAAAACATGTAATGATACATACGGCCATCTTGTTGGTGATATGGTTATTAGGGAAACCGCAACGATAACGATGCAGTCAGTTAGAAAATCTGATCTTGTTGCACGATACGGAGGTGAGGAGTTTGCTATTATTTTGCCGGAAACCAATATGGAAGGCGTGGTTATCCTTGCCGAGCGTATTCGAAAAAAAATTCAGGCGATGCAGCTTGACGTGGATGGAAAACAGGTAACCGTCACCGCGAGCTTCGGCGTGACCATCTGGGAGTACGGAATGGCAGAAACGGACAAGTCCATCATGATTCGTGCCGCTGACAAAGCGCTGTATCAATCAAAAAAGAGGGGAAAGAACACAACCAAATTTATGGGATTGGCCAGTGCATTTGTCAATTAGATTGGCAAGCATAACCCACCCCCGCCCGTTGTTCAGAAAGCGAATCGTTGAGAAATTTTCATTGAAAACGGGTCTTGTTA
>JASFFF010000477.1:0-3485 GCA_050124445.1 Desulfosarcina sp. | reverse complement strand
TGCTCGATGCCATCGATCTTGATCTCCGATCCCGCGTATTTAGAGAAGAGCACCCTGTCGCCGGGTTTAATGTCAAGGGGTGTGCGTTTGCCGTTATCGCCCAGTTTTCCGGGCCCAGCACCAACCACCTCACCCTCCATGGGCTTCTCTTTGGCAGTATCCGGAATGATGATACCCCCCTTGGTCTTCTGCTCTTCTTCGACCCGTACCACTAAAACCCTGTCGTTTAACGGTTTGACCTTCATTATATTCCTCCTGTTTCATTTAATTCAGATTACTATCAGCCCATTGGACCACAAGTAACCGCGCAACGTCGGTATAAGGCTGCTTTGCAAGTCCGGTTTTACTGTTTTTTAGGCATCAAATTCGGTTAAATACTCCTATGAAGTATCGGAAAATTAATGCGCACAATCGCTTTGTCAAGAGATGGAAAAAATTAATTATAATATAAAAACAGTTAGATAGAATCTTTTTTAGCGGTTCATTTTGGAAAAATTCAAAGAACGCCTGGCCGATCCATCATCCGCCGGGACGATAGTAAAGCCAATCCAAAATCAACGTTTAAGATGCAAGATTAGCTTTGGCGCAAAATAGCAGTTCAAAGTATCGGTTCAGCCGATTGTGAAACGGGTCAATAATCATCCACCTTCTCGGATGTCAACGTTGTCCGCCCCTTTATCGTAGCAACCGGAATACATAATTAGTTCGGGCCGATCATCCAGCGAGGAATAGTCCTTGACAGCCATTCCGGTATGGCGAACCTTGTCGGGGTCGAATATTCTGAATTCACGGATGTGATTTCCCCCTTCCATGGGGCGGCTCACATACTTAAGAGCCCAGACGATATCGGGATCCAGCTCCATGGCGACCACCATTTTGCGGCCAACCGCTTGGGGTAGATCTTTCGGCTTGGCCGCTCGGGAAATATGGGTCCCTGCCCCGCCGGTTCGTTCGGATGTCTTTTTCCAAAATTTCCAATTCATCGGTATGAATCCTTTCCTTGTTGTTTTAGATGGACAATATGCAGCGACACTGCATGCACATCCAGTTCTCCCTTGGCATCAAACAACCAAAATTCATACCAATTTGTTAAAAATTAGAATCGGAAGGCTATCAATTTCCACTTAAGAAATATAAACCGCGTAGCAGATAGAAAATGCCTTTCAATTTCCTCCCCGGCGGCCCGCTTTTGCTGTTCGGCAAGGTTGATGAAGAAAAAAAAGAGCAAGGCTTATTCCGGTTTTTTAGAAAACCGGAACTGATGGCTCCGATCGCTGGCAATGCCTGCAGTCGGTCGGAATGAATGGTGAAAATGACACCCAGATGATAAGCAGTCAGATTCAAGCCAGAAGGGTTGTAAATTAGCTGTTGAAAGGCGTCCATAGTCGGTTGTTAATCCCATTTGTATGGCATGTTTTATGCTGTTTTGTTTACATCCATTGGAAAGTTGCATTCGGTTCATATCAAGTGTCTATAGTTGATTAAACATAAACTGGTCCAGGTCATACAGATGTGAGACCGACGCAATTCACGCTTTCTGAGTGGGTTCCACCGTTAGGAAGACCGAAGAGGCAGTGGGCTTAATTACATTTGTCGTCAATTCTTATCCGGCAACTGCCATATCATGGATTTAAAAGTGCCACGGATTATCCTGGGTTTGACGATCGGAGATTAACCATGGATCAGACAGATAAACGAAGAAGTACGCGTCGCAATCCCATAAAGGCCGCTTTCGTGTGCCGACCATTCACCAGCAGCGAACCTAGCCGGGTTGCAGATGCAGTCATGCACAATTATTCCAACAACGGATCCTACGTTAAAACGTCACAGGCGTTCAACTTAGGAACGATACTGCATTTGCGTCTGGTAAGCTATCTTGAAAAATCAACGTACATGCCCACTGAAAATCAACCTCGGTCCATCTGCCTGGCAGAAGTGAAGTGGCTTCAAGAACTTGCAGATAACGAGACGCATCGATATGGCCTGGGGCTTAAAAACCTTGTATAACAACTGTAAAAGCCATCTCGATCCATTATTCATGAGTCTACCTGCAACCTGGTTCCTTCCTTGGGATTCAATAATACGCCCATCAGCGTATCCATGGCTGTTTCCAACGGGCCCCGTCTGAAATGGCGCATCCACCGGTCAGCAAATACGATGCCTGCCAGAATGAATACCGTCGCAAAAAACAATGTATGATTGCTGGAAGCCTTTCCATGCTGGTGGGCGATCCACTGGTTAAAAGCATGGCCGACCAGTATGTGGGTTATATAAAATGTGAGGGAAAGGCGGCCAAATGCCACCAGAGGGGAGAGAGCCCAGGACGCCCGTGCGCGTTCAGGCAGCAGGCGCAAAAACGAAATCAGTGCCAGGCTTGAGGCCCCCGCCGAGAACACAAACAGCGGTCCCACAGGAAACGCCTCCGACAGGCTGAACGCTCGCCACTCGGGCATCTCGATATCGAACCACCGCCCGGTGATCGTTTCGGCATTCAGAAGTGCGGACAATAACTCGGCGGCGATCAGTAAAAGGCTGCTGCCGGCAAATATGACGTAAAATCTCCACTTCCCCGGGAACCGCTCCAAACGCCCCAGTATCATGCCGACCAGAAAGAAGCAAAACCATGGTAGCACCGGATAATGTTCGCTCAAAAAGAAGTAATTAACCAAGACGGCCAGCGGACCCTCGTCGAAGATTTCCCCGATAATATCCCCACCTTCATAATCATAAGTCACCAACGCACAAATGGGCATGGAAGCGAGCACCAACATCCCTAATAGCTTTTTTAGCTGGTTAGTCGAGCGTTCCAGAAGGATAACACCTCCAATGATGTAGGCCGTATAGTAATGGAGGATGTCTGGATTCCACACATTTTTGAGAAGAAAGCCGATCATGCACAGCAGTGAGGCACGAATAATTAAACGCGTTTTCAACAACGGTTTCGCGATGTCGGACGCCCGATCATAGGCCATGACAATACCTGCACCGGCCAGCATCACAAAAACCGCTGCCGCCCGACCGGTAATAAAAGTGATCATCGTGTCGGCCCACCAGGGCTTCAGGGAATTGGTGCCCATAAGCTTGGTGGCGTTCACAAATATCATGCCGATGATGGCCCATGCACGGGCGCAGTCATAGGCAAGGATTCGTTTTGATGTACAGTTCATGGAAGTGTTCTGCTGGGTTTATCTATTGACGTCTGCTATGTGACGAAGTGTCCTTTGATGAACTGGACGCCTCTTTACAGTCAGCCTCTGAACTGAATTCTGAATACACCGGCGAGGATCCATACCGCATTGAATAAAGCGGATGGGAAACCGATGCTCGTTATTTCAGTCTCGCAATTACGGCGGTTGAAGGGGGGAGTATTCCAACCCACATGGCGCCATCGGTTTTTGGCCCGATTCGATGCATCGTCGATAAGAACGGAAACCATTTGTGGCGGCCATTGAATACAAGCATGTGGCTTGGCGATACTGACAACT
>JASFFF010000476.1:0-3488 GCA_050124445.1 Desulfosarcina sp. | reverse complement strand
GATGGGCGATAACGAAGCGGTCAAGCACAAAACGGCCGGGCTGCTTGAAACGGGCGGGGTTTTTGCCTTTGGCCTGTCGGAAAAAGAGCATGGCGCCGATTTGTATGCCAGTGATATGGCCCTGACCCCCATGGGTGACGGCCAGTATCGGGCCGATGGCGGAAAGTACTACATCGGCAACGGCAATGTGGCGGCCCTGGTCTCGACATTTGCCAAGAATTCGGAAACCGATGAATATGTCTTTTTCGTCGTGGATTCTCAACATGAGAACTATGAATGTGTTCAGAATCTGGTCAACTCCCAGATGTATGTCTCCGAGTATGCCCTGCACGGATACCCGATTACCGAGGCCGACATTCTTACAACGGGCAGCCGGGCCTGGGATTCGTCTCTGAACACCATCAATGTCGGCAAGTACAATCTGGGCTGGGCCTCCATCGGCATCTGCACCCACGCCTTTTATGAAGCCATCGATCACGCTGCTGGACGGGTCCTCTTCAAGCATCGGGTGACCGATTTTCCGCACATTCGCCAGTTGTTCGTTGACGCCTACACCCGCTTGTGCGCCATGCGCATGTTTGCCTCACGGGCGGCGGACTATATGCGCAGTGCCTCCGCCGAGGATCGGCGATACCTGCTGTACAATCCCATGGTCAAGATGAAGGTGACCACCGAGGGCGAGAGGGTGATCAACCTGCTGTGGGACGTCATTGCCGCCAAGGGTTTCGAAAAAGACACCTATTTTGAAATGGCGGCCAGGGACATCCGGGCACTGCCCAAACTGGAAGGCACCGTCCACGTCAACATGGCCCTGATCGTCAAGTTCATGGCCAACTATTTTTTCAATCCCGGCCGATTCCCGGAAATCGGCACCGTTAATGCCGCTGTCAATGACGACTATTTATTCAACCAGGGGCCCACGCGGGGGCTGGGCAAAATCCGGTTCCACGATTATCATCTGGCCTACGACAGCGTGGATTTGCCCAACGTCACGGTGTTTAAGGAGCAGATCGTCCTGCTGGTGGAATTGCTGGCGACGGCGACACCGGACGGAGAGCAGACCAAGGACATCGATTTTCTGCTCAGCCTGGGTGAATTGTTCACCCTGGTGGCCTATGGCCAACTGCTTATCGAGAAATCCAGGATCGATTCGGTTGAAGACGATCTGATGGACCAGATTTTCGACTTCATGATCCGCGATTTTTCCGCCTTCGCCCTTCAGCTTTACAGCAAAACCAACAGCACGGCCAAACAGATGGACCTTTGCATGCGCATGATAAAAAAGCCGGTAAGCGACAGCGCACGATTTGATCGCGTGTGGCAAACGCATGTGTATGCGCATAAAGGGGCCTACCGCATGAACGAATAGGCACTCCTTTCAACTGCCGGGCCATACCGGATCCGTCGGATCAGCGTCAATCTTATCGTTATGGGGCACCGCCAATCCATTGCCGGTGCCCCGTTTTGGTCGATTGATCCGCCCTTTTCCTACTGACGCCAGCAACCGGAACCATGGGCCTTTTGGCGTCCCATACCCCGGCTGCCGTGCATGAAAAACCCCCTGCCGGCATCGGGGTTGATTTTGCGCATGGCCAGGATGTGTTGCAGGCGCTTTTGGTCCAGGTCGGCCTCGAGGTCGGAAACTGCTTTTTGGAGGGCTGCGGCCTTGGCCGGGTCCGGTTCGCTTTTGGCAATCTCGGCCCTCAGCGCCATCTGTTTGGCATACAGATCCTGGCGGTCCCGACGGGTAGCCTCGACATAGGCCTGACGTTCGGCGTCCATCTGCTCACGCTGTTCCGGCGTGATATCCGCCCACCCCCGGCCACCGGGGCAGTCGCCCCGTCCCTGATACCGGCCGCAGTCCCCGCAACCCCCGTGGCCGCGATCTTTCTGCGCGTAACCGCGCGCGTTGCCTGCCATGGTGGTGGTGCCGGTGGCCATGAGGGCCACAGCAATCAGGGCAGCCAAACCATTGCGAAACGTTTTGGGTCTCATGCGATACTCCTTTCTCGGTAAGAACAATACGGGTTGAATGCATTCCGTTCACCTTCCTCGGTCAGCAATCCCTAAGAGCAAGGCAGGTGCCAATTCCGATTGCATTTGGTTT
This sequence comes from Desulfosarcina sp., assembly GCA_050124445.1. Classification (GTDB taxonomy): domain Bacteria; phylum Desulfobacterota; class Desulfobacteria; order Desulfobacterales; family Desulfosarcinaceae; genus Desulfosarcina. The sequence goes on along the minus strand of JASFFF010000476.1, from coordinate 1,381 downwards.
TAAAAAAGCGTAACCTGCTAAATCTAAACATGATACAAATTTCGATGCGGTTGAATCGCCGCCTCGAAGATTGCCCGTCCACACGTGAGGTGGATAAAAAATATCCGGTTGGGCGCCGGCGGCCGGGTAAAAACGTACCGGGTTCAGCCAGCGCATTCGGGCGCAGATGGGCCACGCGCAGGGTTTGCGGGGTTGTTTCGATTTGGCAGCCTTTTTGTATCTCCTATCAGGATGATGATGGATAAGACCGCCTACAAAGTGCTTCTCTCGGGATTCTCGCCCTGGCTGATTATCGGCGCCGTATTGGTCCTGCTGCCTATCGTGGCCATGATGACCCTGGCCGACGTTCACCGCCAGAAGCAGCAGAGCATCCGGTTGATGATGGAAAAAGGGGCTGCCCTGATCCGTTCCTTCGAGGCCGGAACGCGCATGGGCATGCGTGGGGGCCACGGCCGAGGGTTCCAATTGCAGCGGCTGCTGACAGAAACCGCCGCCCAGGCGGATATCGCCCATCTCATCGTCGTTGGTATCAACGGTTCGGTGATCGCGCACAATCGAACCGACCAGGTGGGCAGCCGATACGGCGACGACCTGGACCTGGGTGCCGTCTACCAAAACCCAGACCTGGCCTGGCGGCGAAGCGGGGCCGGTGAAGGGGCCTCGGTTTTCGAGATATTTGGAAAATTTGCTCCGTTGGCCGGGCCGCCCAGGCGTCCCATGCACCGGCACATGATGGTGTCGCCACCCATGGGCCCTCAGCCAGGCGAAGTCCCGCCCATGGTGATCTTCGTCGGGTTGCGCACCGATGCCGTCGATGCGGCCCGTGCCGCCGACGCGCGCCATACCATCGTCATGGCCGCAGTGTTGCTGCTGGTGGGCTGTACCGGTGTATTGCTGCTGTTTCTGGTGCACAATTACCGCACCGCCCGCATCTCCCTGATGCGGGTGCAGGCCTTTTCGGACAACCTGGTCTCACGCATTCCCATCGGTCTGGTGGCCGTTGACCGCAACGGCAGGGTGACCGCTGTCAACGCGGCCGCCGAAGCCACCCTTGGCGTGACGGCAGCTGATGTTACCGACCGCCTTGCCGGTGATGTCCTCCCGGCCATATTGGCCGAGACCCTGGTCGATGCCGGACCGCTGGTGCAAAAAGAAATTTTTTGTCCGGTTGCCGGCAACCACCGCATCCCCATGGATGTGAGTGCGACCAGCTTGACCGATGAAGATGGCGCCACGTTCGGCCATGTGATCCTGTTCAAGGATCTCACGGAGATCCGCGCCCTGCGCCGTGAGGTGGAAAAAAATCGGCGCCTGGCCTCGGTGGGGCGCCTGGCCGCCGGTGTGGCCCACGAGATCCGCAACCCGCTGAGTTCCATCAAGG
>JASFFF010000475.1:0-3501 GCA_050124445.1 Desulfosarcina sp. | reverse complement strand
TGGACCGCCTATTTCTTTTTCCATTACAGCGGGTAGCAGATGAGACTTGAGTACTTCTATCGCCGTTCCAATTGTTTCATATGTATATGTGAGCGATGTTTCTGCCACGCATTCGGTGTATACTGAAAAGTCCGAAGAATAACATCTCAAAAGAAGCTTGTCCTCTTCATAAATACGCCCATAGCTTGTCTCAAAATGACCAACAATCGGGATCTTCAATACCATTAAATCTACGCGTTCGATCTTCATCGGTTCTCCCTTTATTTCACAACAATATTGAAGCATTCCATCTTATAGTCTAAGAATCAATCGAGGCTGGCCAGTGAACACAAGACCTTGGATTTTTTTGACCTCTTTTCGGCGGGTTCATTAATGGAGCAGTCCGGCATGACCGCGCGCAAACATCTAGGATGAAAAGCACAGCCGGGCGGTACATTAATGGGGTTCGGATAGGTAACACCAAGGGAAATCTCTGGTGTTCCCAGTGTTGGATCGGGCGTGAGGACGGACTGAAGCAGAGCTTCTGTGTAAGGGTGCTTTGGTGATTCGAAAATATCGGCCACCGGTGCTTCTTCTACGATTTTACCAAGATACATAACCGCAACACGGTCGGCGATATGTTCCACCACCGCAAGGTCATGGCTGATGAATAGATATGTAAGGTTAAACTCACGGCGCAATGACATTAGCAAATTGAGTACCTGGGCCTGAACCGAAACATCCAGGGCAGAGGTCGGCTCATCGCAAATTATCATTTCTGGCTCTGTTATCAGCGCCCGCGCTATCGCGACTCGCTGTCTCTGCCCGCCGGACATCTGATCAGGATAAACATTCATCATGCGGGGCGGCAGCGCCATCAAATCCAGCATCTTCAGAACACGCGCTTTTCTGTCTGTCTTGTCACGATTCCCGTGAACGACCAAAGGCATTTCGATTAGCTGCCGAATCGTTTTTCTTGGGTTAAGAGAGGAATATGGGTCTTGAAATATCGGTTGCACAACTTCGGAAAGCTCGGTGCGTGCGATACTCGAAAACGGCCGTCCGTCAAAGAGAATTTCTCCATTAGTCGGTGACTCAAGGCGAAGCAGAATTTTTGCTAGTGTACTTTTACCACAACCGGACTCCCCGACTAAACCCAAAACCTCACCACGTTCGATGTTCAGCGATAAATTTCGCAAGGCATGAAGAGGTCGAGAGCCCGCAAAAAGCCCCTGAGAGACCCGGTAGGTTTTCGTGATCTCCCGTAATTCAAATAACGACCCATTCTTTTTGCTCATAGGAGCGCCACCTTTTCCGATCGCGATTTCAACTCTTTTCGAGAGGCCACACACCAAGCGACATGTCCTTTCGAAACATCGAGTTTTGGTAGTTCTTGCGTACAGGCCTCACGCGCCAGATCACATCGTGGGCGAAACATGCAACCCTCAAGTTTTCCCAGTAGAGAGGGAACCATACCAGGTATCGAACCCAATTCCGCTCCTCTATCCCGCTTTCCCGGTGCCGGAATGCAAGAAAACAGGCCTTGGGTGTAAGGATGCGTCGGATTGGCGAAAATCTGTTTGGCGGAGCCGCTTTCAGCAACCTGACCAGCATACATGACAACAATATTGTCGGATACCCGCGAGATGACCCCAAGATCGTGGCTAACCAGTATCATGGCAGCTCCGGTTTCTTTTTGAAGATCTGCCAAGAGGCCTAAAATCTGTGCCTGGATGGTTACATCCAGAGCTGTGGTGGGTTCATCGGCAATAATAATGTCCGGATCGCACATTAGCGCCATGGCGATCATTACCCGCTGGCGCAAGCCTCCCGACAACTGGTGGGGATATTGATTCAACCGCCGTTTGGCGGAAGTGATACCCACCCGGTCAAGCAGAGAAATGGCTTTTTTTTCGGCCTCAGCATAATTGCCATAATGACGAAGGTATCCTTCCATCAATTGGTTCCCGATTGTAAAAACCGGATTAAGCGCGGTCATTGGCTCTTGGAAGATAATGGAAATACGATCACCTCGTATATCAGCAAATTGACGCTCTGATACACCCAGGAGATTTGTACCTAGGAAAGTGAGGTCTTTTGCGGTTATCTTTATTTTACTCGGTAATAGACCCATAGTGGCCATCGTCGAAACGGATTTTCCACACCCAGACTCTCCGACAATTCCGAGGGTTTCGCCACGTTTGAGCTGAAAACTCACTCCACGCACGGCATGTAGGTTGCCTGCGGGCGTAGGAATATCAAGATAGAGGTTTTCTACATTGAGAACTATTTCAGCAGAGTTCTTTTTATTGTTCATCATGACATGCCTCAGGAAGTGACAACATCGCGAATGCCGTCTCCGATCAGGTTTAGGCACAAAACCAGCATCGCCAGGGCAGCTCCCGGAATGGTGATAAGCCAGGGTTTAAAAAATAGCATCCCTTTGCCTTCGGACACCATCAGTCCCCAAGAGGGTGTCGGGGGCTGTACACCCAGACCGAGAAAAGAGAGGGCCGATTCCAGAAGGATGGCGTGTGCAACCTCAAGACTGCCGACTACCACTAGACTCCCGACCAGATTAGGGAGGATCTCCACTAAAAGGATCCTTGAAGTGCTGCATCCTATGGCCCGGGCAGCACTGACAAATTCTCGTGTACGTATCTGCCGTGTCGCCGAACGGATCACGACAGCAAAACGGTCCCAAAGCAATAAACTTAGAACGGTTACCACAACCGGCAAGGTCCCACCAACTAATGAAACAACGGCCAGTGCCACCAATACCACCGGCAGGGTCAAACGTGTGGTAACAATAAAAGTGACCACCTGGTCAATCTTGCCGCCGAAATAGCCTGCCATAAGGCCCAGTAATGTTCCGATGACACCTGAGCCTATTGCAGTGGTAAAGCCGATCAGCAAGGATACACGGGCGCCATAGAATAGGCGCGTCAAATAATCGCGCCCAAGGGCGTCAGTACCAAATATATGGGCCCAACTCCCTTCAGCGTGCCAGACGGGTTGCACCAATCTATGCGTGAGGTCCTGGGAATAAGGGTCATGAGGCGTAAGAATTGGAGCAAAGACTGCCATGAAGAAGAAAGCTAGCAGACCTAAAGCACCCAGTGTTAATCCGCGGTGGCCAAAGATTTTGCGGCGCAGAATCTGTTTTCTCGAGGGTCCGACAATTTCTTCTATCTGGAATCCGTTGCTCATAATTATGCCACCCTGAGTCGTGGATCGAGCCAGGCATTGACGAAATCTGCCATAAACGTAAGACCCACATAAATCATTGCGTAAACCAAAATGATGGCCTGAATTGTCGGGAAATCGTTTCGGCTGATACTTTCCCACACAAGAAGGCCGATGCCATGGAGCGTAAAGACACTTTCAACGACAACAGAGCCGCCTAGAATAAAGCCGAATTCTACAGCAGCAACACTGATTACCGGCAATATTGCATTGCGAATCGCGTGTTTAAAAAGTATCGTATGCGGTAGGAGCCCTTTGGACCGTGCAGTACGAATA
>JASFFF010000474.1:0-3502 GCA_050124445.1 Desulfosarcina sp. | reverse complement strand
GACCGAAGCTTTCCTGCGTGCGGTGTACCATCTGTTTTTCGGCAAGGCCGACCCCGAACGGATCGACGCCGATATCAACTTTGCTCGCACCTATGCGGACAAAGACGCCATGCCGGTGTTGCTGGCGTACATCCGTCAGGGGAAAATTGACGCGGCCTTCGACTGGGCGCGACCCAAGAGTAAATACTACCAATGGCTGAAGGTGGGCCTGGATCGCTATCGATCTTACCGCACCGCAGGTGGCTGGAGTTCGATACCGGCCGGCGACGCCCTGAAACCCGGCCTCACCGATCCGCGCGTTGCCACGCTGCGGAAACGCCTGGCCGTCACCGCTGATCTTCCAGCCGACGGTGCCGAAACCAACGATACCGCGGTTTTCGATCCTCAGTTGGAAGCGGCGGTGAAGGTCTTTCAGACAAGGCACGGGCTCGACGTCGACGGCATCGTCGGCCCAGATACACTGAACGCGATGAACGTACCGGTGTCAGAACGGATCGAAAAGATCCGGGTCAATCTGGAGCGGGGGCGCTGGATTCTCCATGAAGCCTATGAAGAGTATCTGGTGGCCGACATCGCGGGGTTTCATATTTTCTGGGCAACGGGTGAGGAGAGCATTTGGAAGGAGCAGATTCAGGTCGGCCAGGCGTATACCAAAACCCCGGTGTTCAAGGGGGAGATCCGCTATCTGGATTTCAACCCCACCTGGACCATCCCTCCGGGCATCCTGAAGCGCAGCGTGATTCCCGGTTTGAAACGGGATCCGGATTACCTGAGCAAAAAAGGGTACCGTCTGCTGACCCCTAAGGGCCAACCGGTCGATCCCAAGACGGTGAACTGGAAGGCACTAAAAGGTTTTCCCTATATCGTTCGACAGCCTCCCGGTCCAAACAACGCCCTTGGCCAGGTCAAGTTCCTGTTTCCCAATCCGCATTACGTATTCCTGCACGATACCAACCACCGGGAGTTATTCGACCTGACCAAGCGCACCTTCAGCTCCGGATGCATTCGTGTGCGAAATCCCCTGGATCTTGCCGAGCGACTGCTGGCAGGACAGGAAAACTGGACGCGCAAGCGAATCGAGGCGGTTGTGGCATCGGGCAAAACCACGCGGGTCATCCTCAAACGGCCGATGCGGATTCTCATCGCATACAACACGGCCCACGTTCCCACAGCCGGCGCTCAGGTCCATTTTCGGGAGGACATCTACCAAAGGGACACCGCCGTGCTCGCTGCGTTGGAAGGTCCTTTTCGGCTGCACCGGCGAGATGAAAAGTAGCGCCAGCAACCGTTCGAGGTGACGATACGCCTTCGACCGGAAGCATGTAGATTCTTTCATGGGCAAGCACATCATTGGGAATTTGTTGGTATCGAACCCACAAGGAGGAACGAAAATGACGAATGAAAATCCGGATATCGAACAACTGAAACAGTTGCAGCAGGATGCAGCAAAACGCAGGAACCAACGCAACCAGCGCCAAGCCACCGATACGCCCGAATCGGAGACGCAGCAAAAAGCCGATGAAAATCAGCAGGCATCACAGGCGAAGACGGCGCCAGTCTCGACTGATGAAGCGTCGGCAACGGATCTGGAAGAATCTGTTGAGCATTACGCCGACCAACTGGCGGGTGCCGTCAAACAGCTCGAGGAAGCAGCCCGTGAGCATCCGGCACTGGCGTTGATCGCTGCATTCACCACAGGTGTCGTCATCGGCAATCTGTTCTCACGAAGATAGGGGGAACCATGGAACATCTTATGCGCAGTCTCACTGTTTTCTGGCGCTCGGAGCGACTCCTGGCGGAATACCAACTCAAGCAGTCATCCCAGAAGATTCAACTGAACGCCCTGGCCGGGTTGGTGGGCCTATTCGGCCTGGTGATGCTCAGCCTCGCCGTTTTTTTCGCCCTGGTCCCCTATTGGGGTCACGCCCTGGCCGCCTTGGTGGTCAGCGGCACCGATCTGCTGCTGGCGATGGTGTTGATCTTGTTCGCTCGCTCACGAAAACCAACAGCGGAAGTCAATATGGTCAGCGAAGTGCGCGACATGGCCCTGAGCGACATCGAGGAGGAATTCACCCTGATGCAGGAGGAGGTCGTCGCATTGAAAGAGGGGATCCATCGCTTCATGCAACATCCAGTCGACACCTTATTGCCCGGGGCCATCGGACCGCTGTTGGGTGCAGTCGTCAGGAGCTTGGGCGCTGTCAAGAAATAGTTGAGAAAGGTCGGACGGCATGCCGATCAAACAACAGGTGATTTTTTACGCCAAGGTGCTGAAAGACGCCGTCACCAGCTATTTGGGTGACGACATGCCGTCCAACGCGGCGGCCCTGGCGTTCTACATGATCTTTTCCCTACCGTCCATGCTGTTCATTGTCCTCTGGACCGCTGGCCGTTTTTACCGGGATGTCGCGGTGCGGGAAGCAATCTTCAATGAAATTGGCGCCCTGGTCGGCGACGAAGGCGCGCAGCAGCTGAGCGCCACCCTCGAGGGGCTCAACATCCAGGAGCCTACCTGGTGGGCGACCGTCGTCGGGGTCGGCGTCCTGCTGTTCACCGCCACCACGGTTCTGGTCACCCTGCACAATACCCTGAACCGCATCTTCAAGGTCGGCACCGCCCAGGCGGCGGGCGCTGGCATATGGAAAATGATACGGGATCGGTTCGTATCGCTCTCCCTGGTCATCACCATTGCATTCATCCTGCTGGTTTCGTTAATGGTGGATGCCATGATCACTGCCTTTGGAGCGATTGCCGTTCGCTATGGGGGCGAATGGGCGACATTCATGGTGAAATTCGATTCCATCGTTTTAGACGTGGGTGCAAATACCATCCTGTTGGCCCTGTTTTTTCGATACCTGCCGGACATCCGACTGGCCTGGAAAGACATCTGGTTTGGTGCCCTCTTGACCGCAGTATTGTTCAGTGTAGGCAAACATCTGATTGCGCTCATTATCGGCAACAGCACGGCAGCCGACATGTACGAAGCGGCCGGCAGTGTGCTGGTATTGATGCTCTGGATCTATTACGCATCGGCCATTTTTCTGTTCGGGGCAACGTTCACGTTTACCCGCGCCCAATTAATGAAGCCCAACGTTGCATAAAGAACTTGGGCGTTCAGCATTCGACGTTCATTGGTGTGGTTTTTCTCTTTCCTGACAACCGACACCACATTCGACGTTGAGCGTTGGATGTTCGATGGTGGACGTTAGTCTTTGCCCTTGATTACCCTCCTTTACGCCCCGCCAAAGGCGGTTATTATCACCTGCTCCCCCCGTTTTTGCCCCTTTTCGGGGGTGTTTGTCGAATGCGGTGCAGTGCTACAAACAAATCAACACCAATTGAAGAACTTCGCAGCAAGCTGCGAGGAATCTTCGACCGTAAGGAATTCTGCCTATTTTGTATTCGCTCGCTAACCCCGCCGCCCCGATGAGCGGGATCTTTGCTTCGCTTCGACAAGCGGCGGGAAATGCGCTCGCTGTTGCGGTTCAAAATGGCGGCATTC
>JASFFF010000473.1:0-3508 GCA_050124445.1 Desulfosarcina sp. | reverse complement strand
CACAAACAGCAGGCCCCAGATACCGCCCCACACGATGCGCGGGTATAGCCACCCGGCACTCAAAGACGGTGCCATGGCCACACCGAACAAGCGGGCCAGCCCCAGTTCTCCGAACTGCCACAGCACAAGACTGTTTGCCAGGGCACCCAAACAGCCCGCCGAAAAGCAGACCAGCAATTTTTTCATTCAACACTCCTTTTACCCCTGATCGAATAAAAGCACATCTTGATTGGCTATTGCACGACACCCTTTCTCGGGGTATCCTGGAACATATGCAATTGGTCATGATTGCAAAACCATTGCCGCACAAGGCAATAACCAGGAGCATGATCCCGTGGTCCAATGGAACTTGCCCGTCGAACCTGACGAACTGCTATATGCCTTGAAGGTGGGCAATGCAGCGGCACTGAATCAAATGCCGCTGAGGCACACCCCCGGCCAAGGATTGGATGTTGTGGACGAAGAGACCGGGCAGGTTCAGACGGTTCATTTTGAGGACAGCGCAGTCAATCGCTTTGGCGTGGCCATTGCCAGGGAATTCGACAACATGGGCTCCAAATTCTTTTCCCTGATGACCCGAATCGGTGCGCTGATGCGGCTTCTGGAAGATGACCGGGCCAAACCATACGTCGAACTGGAAGGCGAGTTCACCAAAATCCGCAACGCCATGATCGAAACAATGGCCTCTTTTCCCATATCTCCGGAAGGTTTTCTGGACGTCGATCAATTTTTCAGCCATCTGGCAGCCGCCGGAAATGAGAATCCCAGCCGGGTTGAGCAGTAAAGACCGCAAGCTGGTGGCATCTGTTGTTTTTGCATCACCTTGCCTTGGCAGTTCATCGTTCATCCGCACGCTACACAAGCAATGAGATATCGAATCGAAAGACGCACCGTGTCGTCATCGTCGTTCACGAGCATCGTGGCCAGGTTCAGGCTTCATCCGTCGTTTTTTCCACCAAGGCGCCGGTGGGACAGGCCTCCACGCAGATGCGACATGATTCACAATCCACAGCCGCCCCTGGATCCGGATCAAAATATCCCACCACGGTATCGAACCCCCGGCCGGCAAAACTCAAGCGGGCGTTAACCCCTTGCCGTCCACAGCCTCGCACGCAGATGCCGCAAAGCACACAGCGGTTGGGATAGTAATCAAAAAGCGGGTGACGTGAATCTACCTCCGGTTCTTTGAGCACCTGATCAAATGGTTTGCCGGAGAGTTTGATGCCCAGAAAAACGGCCATATCCTGCAAGGCGCAGGCTTTGTGGGCCGGGCATTGCTTGCAGGCCACCCGATGTACAGAAAGCAACAATTTGAGGGCAGTCCGTTGAAGCCGACGCACCGCATCCGTGCCCGTATGAACCCGCATGCCTGTTTCCACGGTCGCCGTACAGGCAGTTACCGGTTCCCGAATACCGTCAATTTCGACGAGGCAGAGGCGGCAAGAGGCCGGCGCGTCGGCCGGCGTGTCCGCCGCCAGCCAACACAAATGAGGGATAAATATACCGGCTGCCAGGCAGGCTGAAAGCAAACTGCTGCCCTCTTCCGCTTGAACAGTCTGGTCGTCCACGGTGAAGGTTACCATCGCTGTAGGCTCCTAAATTAACCGAGCCGCTCTACCGATCTCAGCTGGGTGCTTTTTTCTTCTCCACCGGCCGCTCGATAATCGGTGCCAGATGGGCCGGCGAAATTTTCACCACGGCATCGTAATCCGGCGGACAGGCCGCCATGCATTCCCCGCATGTGACGCACAGATTCTGGTCGATGCCCTTTTTTCGGTTGCTGGTGGTAAACACGGCATCCACCGGACAGCATCCCACACAGGCATCGCAGCCCCGGGCACATTTTTCCAGATCGATGTAAAAAGCGGTCAGGCTTCGGCACGCGCGGCCAGGGCAGCGTCCCTCCTCAATATGGGCGGCATATTCTTCCCGGAAGTAGGCCAGGGAGGTGAGCACCGGATTGGGTGCGGTTTTGCCCAGCCCGCACAGCGAACCGCGCTTCACCGCCAGGCTCAGGGTCTCCAGTTGTTCCAGGTCTTGGTCGCGCCCCTCACCACGGGTGAGCCGACGCAGAATGTCGAGCAGATGGCGGGTGCCGATGCGACAAAATGTGCATTTCCCGCAGGACTCCTTTTGGGTAAAATCCAGGAAATAGCGCGACACATCCACCATACAGGAATCTTCGTCCATCACCACCATGCCGCCGGAGCCCATCATGGCACCGGCCCGCGTCAAGGCGTCAAAATCAATCGCCGTATCAAGAAATTCCGCGGACAAACAACCGCCCGACGGACCGCCGATCTGAACGGCCTTGAACTGCTTGCGGTCAGGAATCCCGCCACAGATGTCGAAAATCAACTCTCGCAGGGTCACCCCCATGGGGATCTCCACCAGCCCCGGGTGGGTCACGTTGCCCACCACGGAAAAAATCGCTGTCCCCGGGCTGTCGGGAGTACCGATGCCCCGGAACCAGTCGGGCCCCTTTTCCACAATGGGTGGAATGGTCGCCAGGGTTTTGACATTGTTGATCACCGAGGGACGCCCGTTGAGTCCCCGTTCCACCGGATACGGAGGGCGGTGCCGGGGCATACCCCGATAGCCTTCCACAGACCGGATGAGGGCTGTCTCTTCGCCACAGACAAAAGCGCCGGATCCTTGAAACAGGTCGATATCGAAATCCCAACCACTGTCGAGGATATCGTCGCCCAACAAGCCCCTTTCACGTGCCTGTTGAATCGCTGCGGTTAGAATTCTTACCGCCAGGGGATATTCGGCGCGTACGTAACACAGTCCGCGTGCGGCCCCGACCGCCGCTGCCGCAATGATCATGCCTTCGATGACTTGGTGCGGATTGCTCTCAAGCAAGGTGCGATCCATATATGCGCCGGGATCGCCTTCGTCGGCGTTGCAGATGATGGTTTTAGGGCTGCCCGCTGCCAGGCGCGCGGCCCGCCATTTGGCGGCCGTGGGGAAGCCCGCGCCTCCGCGGCCTCGCAGTCCGGAGGCTTCAATCATCTCGACCAATGCCTCCGGCGTCTGTTCAAGGGACATGGCCAGGGCCCGGTAGCCGCCATCGGCAAGGTACTCGTCAATCCGTTCCGGGTCGACGCGTCCGCAGCGTTCCATGACAACCCGTTTTTCCCGGTTGAAGCGGGAGAACTCCATGACCGAGGGAATCATCTCGTTTTCCACGGTGGCACCCATGACGTGTTCAAAACGCGGGTCACCTTCTTCAAGGAACAGCTTGACCAGCATCTTGGCTTTACCCGGGGTGACCTCCGGATACAAAATGGGCGGGAAACCCGAATCCGGGTGGTCAATAATCACCACCGGTTCAGCGTAGCAGTGGCCAACACAGCCCACCGTGTGCAAATGGGCCTGTATGCCACGATCCGCCAGCGCGGTTTCGAAGGCCGCCTGGGTCTCCAGTGCACCGGATGCGATGCCGCAGGTGGCCATGCCGATATGAATTTTAGGCAGCTGACTCTGGTCAAAGGCGTCCTGTCTG
>JASFFF010000472.1:0-3525 GCA_050124445.1 Desulfosarcina sp. | reverse complement strand
TTGCCGTGGTCCAGGCAAAGGCGGGCAATCACCGGGTGCAGGGACCACGGAAGCAGGCTGATGACGATGTCCGCCGCCGATACCTGCCGGGCCAACAGGGCTTGATTGTCTACATCCAGAGCAATAGCACGGCCATTGACGTGTCCAGCGATGATCGATTTGGCTTTATTAATCGCCTGGTCGGCCAGAAGCACCTTCAGCCCCTTTTTATCAAGCAGGTAACGTACGGCAGGGCGGGCCACCAATCCGGCCCCCAGGATCAGAATCTGCTTCATGCCTCCTCCTTCATGTCGTCATCGGCGCTTTGTCGATGGCCCATTGTATCCGGTCGGATGGAATAAGGACACGATTGTCCGTCAGACACCGGCAGCCCGATTCAACGAATCTGGTTCTGGCCGCCGACGAATCCACCCGTATGCCGGTATCAGCCAGAATTTTCAGCGAATGGTCATGAACACGGGCACACTGGTCAGGGGTCAGGCAACTGATGCGAGGACGGACCTGTTCCATGTGGATACCGCCTGTACAGCGGATCGATAAGATCGAGAGCTGTTAAAAAACCGTATTTATAAAAAGGGGTTAGAATGTATCAACAAAAGTGTTGCCATAAACAGGACAACAAATAGCAATGGGCTGAACCGGTGTCAAGGAGATTCACCAAACTGGCCCTTGAAAAACAGGTAAAGGTGTGAAACGGTAGCGCCGTTCGCCGGGGGGCGGATCGACAGGTGATCGCGTGGACTCTAAATCCACGTAGCTCGGTGCGACACCGGGGCTCCCCGCCACAATTAACAGCATGCCAACTCCCCACAGGCATTTTTCGGTTCCAACCGTCGCTCAGACTCTGTTGAAAACAGGGCTCATTCATGATGCGACGATGCCCTTGGGCTTCAATCTTGCAGTGGCCGGGACCGGCAATCCTATACTGCCTGTAGGGGACGGGCACGAATAAAATCCCTTGCATCTGTTGGCGGAACCTTGCCGGGGATCTATCCACGCAGAATCGCCAAAGGGGTCGGCCAACATGTATGAAGCTTGATTGGACCAAGACGCAGCGTATTCGTTTGTTGGAACTGGGTGCGGATGCAGCAACCCTGGCGCGGACTTTCGACAACGCCGACCATCGCCACCGGGAATTCCAAGCCGTGGTGAAACAACGGACCTCTGATCTCCGCCGTCGCCTGGCGGACTTGCGCCAAAAAGTCAGGCGTCCCCGCTTGTGTCGCTTGGAGTCCGCGCTGGTGGATAGATTGGTGTCAATTGGATTTGTTCAGGTCTCGACGCCGGTGCTGATGTCCCGGGGACTGCTGGCCAAGATGGGCATTACCGCCGACCATCCGCTTTTCAAACAAATTTATTGGGTGGAAACGGATAAATGCCTGCGCCCCATGCTGGCCCCCCATCTGTACTATGTAATCAAGGATCTGTTGCGATTGTGGGAAAAGCCGGTGGGCATCTTTGAGGTGGGTCCCTGCTTCCGCAAGGAGACACAGGGCACCCGGCATGCTGCCGAGTTCACCATGCTCAACCTGTGTGAGTTTGGCCTGCCGGGCAATGATCGTCGCTTGCGGCTGGAAGGGTTGGCCGGTCTGATCATGGCGGCTGCCGGCATCCATGACTATACGTTGACCGAGGTGCCATCTGCCGTATACGAATCAACCGTCGACGTTGTTGGAAAAGACGGTCTGGAGCTTGGTTCCGGTGCCATGGGACCACACCCGCTGGATCGGCCCTGGCGAATTACCGAACCATGGGTGGGCATCGGCTTTGGTTTGGAGCGGCTGCTCATGGCTGCCCAAGGGGGCGGCCATCTGGCTCGGTTTGGCCGCAGCATCACCTACCTGGATGGTGTTCGCCTGAACATTTGATGCCGGCCGACCAGCAATAACGATCAGCGGCGGGCGGAATTTTTAAAAGATGCGCCGGGTTTTCCCGGCGAAAGTAAGTATCATAGGATGACGGGAACCCATACAAGCCATTCCAGACGGTTGGCCAGGCAGTGGAATCGTTGCCAGTGAACCCTATCGCTTCAATGCCGGATCTATGCATGCCAAACGCGCCTTCCAACGATAGCGGCACCGTGTCGGTGCAGAACTGGGCCGCTGCGGACGCAATCCTTGACAGGGCTGCTGAGGCTGCCGCCATCTCGCCGGCAGCGATGGTCAAGCTGCTTGAATCTCCAACGCCCAACGACTTGAACAAACTGTTTGCCGCCGCCCGGCAGGCACGTGACCGGCATTTCGGCAATACCGTTTTTCTCTACGGCTTTCTGTATGTGAGCACTTACTGTCGCAATCACTGTCGTTTTTGTCTGTACCGTCGCAACAACCACCGTGCGATTCGATACCGCAAGACCCTGTCACAGATCTCCGAGTCTGCCCGACACCTGGTACGCGCGGGTGTTCATTTGATTGATCTCACCGCCGGTGAGGATCCCTGCTTTTACGGCCATGGCGAAGACGCCTTTACCCCCATCGTCGACACGGTGCGCTCGATCAGGAAAGACACGGGTTTGCCGCTGATGATTTCCGTCGGCAAGGTCGCGGATACGGATCTTGAACGGCTGGCCGCAGCCGGTGCCGAATGGTACGCGTGTTATCAGGAGACCCACAACCGGCATTTATTTAACCAACTTCGGGCGGGGCAAAGCTACCGGTCCCGCTATCGAAGCAAGGTGCTTGCCAAAGCCAAAGGCCTGCTGGTTGAAGAGGGTCTGTTGTGCGGAGCGGGAGAAACGCCTGCAGATCTGGTGCATTCATTGGTGGCCATGGCCCGCCTGGGCGCCGATCAGGTACGCGCCATGACCTTTGTCCCCCAGCCCGGTACACCCATGCAGGATCGGTCTGCTGCTACACCGCTGCGGGAACTTGTGATGATTGCCTTGATGCGCCTGGTTTTTCCTCACCTGCTCGTTCCGGCCTCGTTGGATGTGAATGGATTGGCCGGCTTGCGAGAGCGGCTGGACGCCGGTGCCAATGTGGTCACGTCGCTAGTTCCACCGAATCAGGGATTGGCCGGCGTGGCCCAGCGCAGGCTGGATATCGAGGCAGGGCGGCGAACCGTCGCGCACGTGACCCGGACGCTTGAGGCGTGCAATCTTGCGCCGGCAACACGGGACCAGTACCTTAGCTGGATACGCCTGAGAAAAGGTGCCGCTGTCCTCGCCGATGAAAGGGATGCGGCTAAATGCTAGCCGCCATCGTCGGCGGCAGGCTCCAAGGGCTCGAGCTGGCCTGCCTGGCTCAGACGGCAGGGTGGCGCACCCTGCTGATAGACCGCAACGCCCATGTGCCCGCCCGCGGTCTGTGTGACCGGTTTGTGCAGCTGGATGTTCGACTGGCGGCGGTATTGGACCGAGCGCTGCACGCCGTGGACGTGGTGATCCCCGCCCTGGAGAGCCAGGATGCCTTGGACCGCCTGACACAGTGGTGCCTTGAGCGGGGGGTTCCATTGGCCTTTGATCCTGGCGCCTATGCCATTACGCGCTCCAAAAGCGTCTCGAACCGACTGCTCGCCGATTTGGGC
>JASFFF010000471.1:0-3536 GCA_050124445.1 Desulfosarcina sp. | reverse complement strand
CTCGTAGAGCTGCACGAAAACGTTTCTCACTGCAAGAGAGAGCCCCTCATCCATGGTGAAGCGCTCCCGGTCCCAGTCACAGGATGCGCCCAGACGCTTAAGCTGGTTGATGATAGCGCTTCCGTATTCCTCGCGCCAGCCCCACACGGCCTGGATAAATTTCTCTCTACCCAACTGGTGTCGGTCGGTTCCCTCGGCGGCCAGTTTTTTTTCCACCACATTCTGGGTGGCGATGCCGGCATGGTCCGTTCCCGGCATCCATAGAACGCTGTCGCCTTTCAGGCGACGATAGCGGCACAGGATGTCCTGCATGGTATTGTTCAGGGCGTGGCCCATGTGCAGTACACCGGTGACATTGGGCGGAGGGATGACAATGGAATAGGGCTTGCTGGTGGTGCTCTCATCGGCGGCAAACAGTTTTTCCTGCTCCCAGTAATCATACCAGCGTTTTTCAACTGCTTCGGGCGAGTAGCTCTTGTCCAGCAGATCTCGGCTCATGAAATGGCGCTCCTTGTGCAAACCGGCCCGGTAGCAACCCTGGCCGATAAAAAGGAAAAGGGGATTAATGCTAATCCCCGTTTATGGTTGTTTTATTCTTGTTGCCGAACCTGGCAGCCTAGCGTGCTGTCCGGCGCTTAACTCACATTATTAGAGGCTATCTAGATAACGGACGTGGTATGGATTCCGCATGCCCATTGCTTGGCGGACATGGATGCGTTCGACGATCAATCGAGGGCGTCGTCATCATCATATAGCAGTGCGTTTTTAATTTTGGCAATTTCTCGTGTAATGGTTTTTTCGATGGTTTGAATCATCAATTGCTCTATTTTTTCTCCGTAGACCTTCTCAATTACGCTGGTCAATGCGGCTTGTATCTGTTGTTCGGTCAAGGATACCGGTTCACCTGCCTCGGCGGCATCGGGAGGTGTGACGGGCACAAACGTGGCCGGTTTATCGGGTTCTTCGGCCACCATCGTTTCATCCGTCGGTGGCTCTGCATCTTCGCCTTCAAAAAGTTCGACATTCGCATCGGGTCCGGCAGTCTCCGCCGCTTCTATGGGGATTTGAAAGTCAAACTCAGCAGGGGTGTCGGTCAACATGGCAGCCCTGCTTTCCAGGTCGGAATACTCGTCCTTCGGGTCACCAACGCCTTCGACTGCTTCGGCCATGGGGGCAGCGTCATCTTTGCCGTCCAAGGCAACTGCTTCTTCGTCGGATGCCTCAGCTGGCACCGACGAGATCGTTTCTGGCGCCTCCGTGTCGGTCCCTGCAGGCGCGTCTTCTTGAGCCGTTGCCACATCCAGAAGATCGATGACGGCTTCTTCTTCCGATTCGGCGATTTCAGCTTGCGGGGCGGAAGCCTCATCTACCAAATCGATCAGCGCATCTGCTTCTGACTTGATGCCTAGGTCAGGGCCATCTTCCTCAGCTTCGGTGATTTCAGATTCCATAGTGGTGGCCACATCAAGCAGGTCGATCACTTCTTCATCTGTTTGGCTGTCGGCGGGACCGGCAAGGATTTCGGCCGGTGCTTCAACGGCAGGGGCCTCCGGTGGTTCGGCCTTATCCGTCAGATCGATGATCTCATCGCTCTCCGGCGGCGTGTCGGGCGCCGCTTCGGCAGGAATGGCATCCATGAGGGGCATGGACACGTCATCAGAGGCATCTGCTGGATCCGGCTGTTCCAGAACCTCGGTTAGATCGATGATGTCATCGCTGTCGGTAGGTTTTACAATATTTGTCAAATCAATAATTTCATCGTCGTTCAGGTCGTTGTCGTGCTCCGGCTCCTGACCGGATGTTGGGCGACCTTCCATAGTTTTCCCCCGTTAACCTTGATGGTTTCGTAAAAAGGCCGATATCTGCGTTACGCTGCATCCCTCGTCACTGCGGCGTACCCATCAGTTCGCCTCGTTCCTCGGGACTCGCAAGCCTTGATCTCGGCGCTTTTTACACAACCATCTGAAATTAGCCTTTTTACCGGCTTATCAACCCTGATTAATGAAAATGCCCCATTTTCACTGTACCCGGCGGTTTTCGGATCAATGCCGCCCACTTTATTTCTATCGGCACAAACACCCACATCTTAAGTCCGGATAGAATAATTTCGCAAAACGCTACCATACGGTTGCAACCCTGTCAAGTTATTTGGATTCTTGACAAAAACAGCAATTTGGCCCCTCCGTTGTCCAGCAATGAGTTCTCAATTTAAGCGGCCCGCTTGCGATGCATCCGAACGCTGTCCCATGAATAGATGGCCAGTGCTGTCCAGATGAGCCCGAAGGTCACCGCCTGGGTTCGGGTAAAGGGTTCGCCGAATATGGTGATGCCGAGCAAAAGCATGCCCGTGGGCGCCGTATACTGGATAAATCCGAGGGTGGCCAGGGTGATGCGTTTGGCACCCAGGTTGAACAGCAACAGGGGCGTGGCTGTCAACATACCGGTACCCACCAGCAATAGATCGGTGTGGGCGCCGGCCTGCAGAAAGGTCCCCGAATGGGTTTGATGCAGGTGAAACACCCAGACGGCTGCGGGAATGGTAAGCAACAGGGTTTCAACCGTCAACCCCACCAGCGCGCTGACGGAAGCCACTTTACGAATCAAACCGTAAATACCGAAGCTAAATGCCAATGCCAACGAGACCCAAGGGAATACGCCATAGCGCACGGTAAGGTAAAGTACGCCCGCGGCGGCCAGCGCCACCGCCACTGTTTGGGCCCGGCGGAGGCGTTCGCGCAGAAACACCATCCCAAGCACGACATTGACCAAGGGATTGATGTAGTAGCCCAAGCTGGCCTGGAGCACGCGTCCGTTGTTGACCGCCCAGATGTAGATCAGCCAGTTGGCGCCTACCAGTATGGACGTTGCCAGAAGAATGGCCACCATTTTGGCACTGGTCATGGTCCGTTTGAACTCGGCGAATTGGCGGCCGATTACCACCAGCGGCATCAGAAAAATAAATGACCAAAGGATGCGGTGCAAAATAATCTCAAACGCGTCGACGCTGTGAAGGGCTTTCCAGTAGATGGGGCTCAATCCCCAGATGAGAAAGGCAAGAAAGGCAAACAAGGCGCCGGCAATCGCCTGTCTGCCCCCAAGGGCTTGGTTGTCATTCATCAGCGGCTGATTGGCTTTGAAATAGGTTGATGAAAATACTCTTTTAACAGAAACCACCGTGCGGTCAATAGGTGATGGGTTGTTTTGCTTATTGTGGTGAGGATTGCTCGTTGCTTTCCGGATAAATGCGTTCGAAGAGTGGCGTGGCTGCCTCCGATTCAAGGCCGCGCAGTATTTCATACTGGTCCAGGGCCAATTTGCGGTTTCCTTGAGACAGGTAGGTTATTCCCAGATTGAAATGGGCCGGTTCCATGCGGGGGTTAACGCGAATGGCGCGGATGTAGGCACGGATTGCCGCTTGGGGGTTTTGCATGCGGTTGTAGGTAACCCCGATGTTGTAGTGAATCAGTTCATTGTCCGGTTCCAGTTTATTGGCTCGTGTGAACACGGTCATGGCTTCATCGAAGCGGCCGACAGAA
>JASFFF010000470.1:0-3539 GCA_050124445.1 Desulfosarcina sp. | reverse complement strand
CGGCATTATAAAGAACCTCGGTGGTTTCATCAACGCGCATAGCCGGATCGGCTCTGGCACTACGTTTAATATATATCTGATAACTGCCAGGACATCGATGACCCGAAACTGACAAGACATCAATGACCCTAAGGCTCATTTCTGTCAAGACATCGATGACCCTACCAGCAGATGTCCATTTTTGTTACCCTCCTATTAACACCTTTGTGAGCGGGAGGGAATCAATGGAAGAATCAATCCGAATACAGGCAATCGATCGATACCGAAAAGGAGAATCACCCAAGGCAATATACACCGATTTGGGCAGGTCCAAAAACTGGTTTTTCAAGTGGCTCAAGCGCTTTCAAACCGGAGCTCCTTATTGGTACAAGGGCCAGTCCAGGGCGCCTAAAACCAGGCCGACAGCAATCAGCGAGATCGATCGGCAGCGGATCATTTCCGTAAGAAAGCATCTGGAGTCTCACAAATTCGCCCAAACCGGTGCATCAGCTATCAAATGGGAGCTATCCAAATCGGGTTTTGATTTTCCGTCTGATCGAACGATTCATCGTGTTATAAAGCGCGAAGGCCTGGTTAAAAAAAACTAGCTACGTCCCCAAAGGGGTAGAGTATCCGTATTTCACCAAGGCGTTCGATTTCAACAACATTCATCAGGCCGATCTGGTCGGCCCCAGGTACATCAAAGGAGATGGCAAATTTTATTCGTTCAATGTGATGGACGTGTTTAGCCATCAGGTTTACCTCGAGTCACAGCGAACGAAGCAGGATCACCAGGTTGCCTCCAGTCTGTTGAGATGCTGGAAAGCCATAGGCCTCCCGGATTTTCTTCAGTTGGATAACGAGCTGAGTTTTCATGGCTCCCACAAACATCCCAGGTCACCAGGGATAGTAATTCGGCTTTGTTTACATTTTGGTGTTCAACCGGTGTTTATTCCAATCGGAGAACCTTGGCGAAATGGTGTCATAGAAAAGTTCAACGATACGTACAACAAAAAGTTTTTCCGGCGCCAATGGTTCCCGAGCTATGCAACGTTGAAGCGCCAGAGCAAAAATTTTCAACGCTTTCATAACAAGCATCACCGTTACAGCTGTCTAAAGGGAAAAACAGCTGTGGAGGTGCTCAAGGCGTCGAATTTTAAATCGATGACAATTGGTGCAAATACAAAAATGCCAGTCCTGAACGAGTTTCCAGATGGCAACATCATTTTAATTCGGTTTATCCGCAGCAACCGTTTGCTCGACATATTTGGTGAGAAGTTCAAGGTTTCCAAGGAACTGGTTCATTCGTATGTGAAAGCGATAATCGTGACTTCTATCCACACACTACAAATATATCTGGGCGATGAGTTCGTCCAATCTTTCGATTATAGGCTCTCATTTGAGCCGCGTTAAATTCCGGCCGGGTCATCGATGTCCTGGCATTTTTTACCCTTAGACTCGGGTCATCGATGTCCTGGCAGTTATCACCTAATGTGAGCGATATTGAAAGAAAAAGAGTCCTTTAAAATTGGGTAACGTGTTATAATGCCTGTTAAAAACCGCCAAGTTTACAACAAGCAACCACACACCCAATAGGTAAAGGACTCTATGAGCAAGCATAGCAAAAACTACCGGCAAAATGAACTCAAAATTCGACGCATCGAAGCCACCTCCGACCGGTTGACCGGAAGGGCAGGCTTGTCCCTGTTCGTGGCGTATATGCACGGCATCCAAATCTTCGGCTGGCTTGATCGCTGGTTCGGATCCATCCGCAGAAACCGCAAAGGGTTGCCCATAACAGAGCTCTTCAAGCAGGTGCTGTGCTTTTTCGTCGATGGCACCAACCGACACGTGACCTATTTCGACCAGCTTCGTGAGGATGATGGGTATGCCGGCGGTATCGAAACCGATCGTGCAAACATGGCCTCTTCTCATCAGGTCAAACGATTTTTCAAGGCGTTTGTCTGGACGCGGGTGTTTTTGTTCCGGCGTCTGCTGCAAACCCTTTTCCTCTGGCGCTTGCGGGTCGTCCGCCCCGATGTTGTCGAACTGGGTATCGATACGATGGTGATGGATAACGACGATGCCAATTGCCGACACGGTGTCCAGCCCACCTACAAAAAGAAAAAGGGATTCCAGCCCCTGCAGATGAACTGGGGCCGTTACATCGTGGATGCGGTATTCCGTGGTGGGGACAAGCATTCCAATCATGGTGACACTGTGCAGAACATGATTCGACATATGGTCATCAAAATCAAACGTGACTATCGTTGGGACGTTCCAATCATCATCCGTATGGACAGCGGTTTTTTCGACCAGAAGATTTTCACCCTGTGTGAAGCCCTTCATGTCGGCTATGTATGTGGCGGCAAGATGTACGAAAACATCAAACAGGTCGCCGCCAACTGGGATGAAAGACGGTGGAAGCGATTTGAATCCGCGAAAAAGGATTCCTGGCAATATGCCGAGTTTGGATGCCGGCAAGGCAACTGGAAGCGATTTCGCCGGGCCATCTATTGCCGCTTGATGCACGACGATGGCAACCAGTATTTTCTGCCGGGTTGCCGACCGGACACGATCATCGTCACCAACATCGGGCAGGGGCAGGCGATAGACCGGTTTCTTAAAGACGCCGGCGCACTTGGCTATTTGACAGCCAACGGGCTGATTGCCTGTTATCACGAACGCGGCAGCGATGAATTGGCCAACCGGGCGTTGAAGGATTTCGGCCATGAGCAATTGCCCTTCAAGCGGTTTGCTCCCAACGCGGCCTGGTATTATACGATGCTGGTCGGTCATTTTCTGCTCGAATCGTTCAAAGAAGATGTCGGTGCCCCGGTGGTCGGGATCGGTTCCTATGCCTCGACGGTGCGCAGGCGATTGATCGATATTGCCGGCAAGATCGTCAACCACAGCAAAGAAACCATCCTGAAGGTATCCCAGTCCTGTTTGGAACGGTTGCGCTTACTGGAGTTGTTCAACCGGTGCCGGGCAGTACCGATTATCGCCTAATCGGCAACGAAAAATCGACAACAACGAACAAGCCGAGAGATCAGTGCGTCCGAAAATAGCCGTATTTAGGCCGATGACTCGAATTTTTTGAACTGCAGGCTGAGAATTTGGATCAACATTACCGGTAGCCATGCAACAGACACATTTATTACCGGATTTAGATGAAATTGCTCTGTTAAAATCGATAATCGCTCAGTTTAGGTGCAATATAAACGAGGCGCAAATTACATTTGGACCGAAGTAATTCCCTTTATAAAACCAATATAAGCAGAAAATATTATAACATATCAGATATATATAGATTGATTCACTTTATTTTGAATAGCATCTAAATAATTTTGAAAGCTAATTCACCAAACACGACAAATAACTCAGACATCAATAGCTTTGGCTATTATGCACGGCATTCGCCACAGCCACGCACCATTACGGCTGGCCAAAGGTGATAATATCACCGACGTCAGTAACCAGTTAGGCCACCATACTATTAAGCTCGCTTGGTTTACATATTTCGTAAGCGTTCACGGGATATTCCCGTTTGAATCAAA
>JASFFF010000469.1:0-3540 GCA_050124445.1 Desulfosarcina sp. | reverse complement strand
CATGCTTGCAGGAATCGGCAAGGATGCTCAGCTGGTGGTGGATGAGGTCGTTAGCGGTGGCCGGAAGGCATTGGACAAGGTCCCCGGCAAGCGGACAGTCGAAAAGGCGGTACGCATTCGGATCCGTAAGCTTCCTGCCCAGTTGAACATGCCCAGCAAGAAAGATATCGATGGTCTGTCGCGTCGGGTCAGCGCACTCAACAAAAAGGTCGATGCGCTCCATCGGACCGTGGCTGCCTGACCGACCTGGAGCGATTGTCGCGCTTGTCACAGCACCAAGGAAGCAGCCGTCGCGCAACGCCGGGTCGATTTGACCCGGCGTTTTTTCTGGATGTTTCATGCCATACCCGCAAGCTGTCCATAGGCTGGAAACCTTGAAAATAGGCCACTAAACAACCTTCGCCTATTGGCCGTTTCGCTCGTCTGCTGCGGATTCAACGTGTGCGCCGAAATCAGATGTGCCAGTTAGCCTAATGATTTCCCGTGGATGGCCACCGGGAATCTTCAGTCAATTGGGGTTGCATATTCTCGAACATCATATATTCTAAACCAGTGTGTTTACAAAAGTTGCCCCTGCATTTTCTCCTGGTGGCAACCACCCGGTCCGAATGCACCACCATTAGCCGCAGTCAGCGCCCGGTAAAGGCATACCGTTTGATACAACGAGGAGAATCACCATGGCCGAACGCATGTCCAATGCCGACAATTTTTGGCTCAGCATGGATCAACCCACCAACCTGATGGTGATCACCGGTTTTATGGAGTTTACAAAGCCGCTTGATTTTAATCGACTCTACGCCACTATTGACAGCCGCCTGGCATCATTCCCGCGATTTCAGAGCAAAATCGTTCAGCCAAGATCAGGCATCGGTCTTCCCGACTGGAAGGCCGACCCTCACTTCGATCTCCGAACGCATCTGCAACGTGTGGCGCTTCCGGCACCGGGCGATAAAACCGAACTGCAGGAAATGATCGCCAATTTAGCGGTTGCCCCTCTGGATCCCCACAAACCGCTGTGGCAGGTCCATTTGATCGAAAATTACGGGGATGGCTGCGTCCTTTTCTTCAGAATCCACCATTGTATTACGGATGGTATTGCTGGCATATTCCTATTGCTGTCGATGGCCGATCAAGAACCCGATGCGCCCTGGCCCAAGCGCCTGCCCAAAAAAAAGCCCGAACCCTTCTCCCTGAGCACGTTGCTGCCCATCGATTCGATCCTCAACACGGCCACAAAAACATTCAACACTGCCGAGAAGTTGGGCCGGCAGGCAATCAAAGAACTGGAAAAAGCGATTTCCGATCCCGCGCACTTGAAACAGCTGGGCAAGCAATACAGCTGTATACCCACCGATTTCGCTTCGGTGCTTTCCAAATACATGCTCATGAGTTCCGATCCCAACAGTGCCTTCAAAGGCAAATTGGGGGTGCGCAAGCGCGTCGCCTGGACAGAGCCCATGCCCCTGGATAAAATCAAAACGGTGGGACGCGCCATCAACACGGCCACCCTCAACGACGTGCTCATTGCCACGGTAACCGGCGCCATGCGCCGCTACTTGAAAAGCCGCAACACGCGGGTTAACGAACTCGATCTAAGGGTCACCGTACCGATTAACATCCGCAAACCGGGTACCGAATTTGAACTGGGCAACAAGTTCAGCCTCGTTTTTCTGCCCCTGCCGGTGCATTTGGAAGATCCGATCCTGCGCCTCAAAGAGGTTAAAAGACGCATGGATCGACTCAAAACCTCGCCCGATCCCTTGATCAATTTTGTATTGCTCAGCGCCATGGGTTATCTGCCGCCGATGGTGGCCAAGCGAGCCTCGGCTTTCTTTGGGAACAAGGCTTCGGGCGTGTTGACCAATGTTCCGGGCCCGCGCCAGCCGCTCTATTTTGCCGGTCAGCGGATCGAGAATTTCATGTTTTGGGTGCCCCGTTCAGGAAAGATCGGCCTCGGGATCAGCATTTTCAGCTATGATGGCAAAGTGACCGTTGGGATAGCCTCGGATGAGGGCCTGATGCCCGATCCGGAGATCTTGCTGGAAGGGTTTGAAGAGGAGTTCAACAGCCTCCTGGCCTTGGTCCACTCCGGAAAGCTCACCGATGCGCCCCTGGTGTTGCATGACCGCTACCAAGAGGCCCGATTAGCTGACGAAACGGCAACGATGGATGAAATTGGACAACCCAATGCTCAGGCTTTATGTCAAGCCCTGACCAAAAATGGGCATCCGTGTAAAAATCGTGCCCTTGCCGATTCGGATTACTGCCGCATCCACCGGCAGAAGGAGGCCGAAGAGACGCAGCTTCAGGATGTGGCCAAGATTATGCGGGAGTTGACGCGTTAACCCGAAGTCAGGAAAGGAATCGACATGTTACCCGACTATTTTGAATTTTCGCTGCCGACCAAACTGGTTTATGGTGTGGGTATCTTGGAGAATCTCGGTGAGACGGTCAAACCGTTCGGCAAACGCAAAGCGATCCTGGTGACGGATGAGATTCTGGTCCAAACCGGTCTGGTCGAAAAAGTCAAAAGCGGATTTGAAGCCACGTCGATCAAGATTGCGGCAACTTTTGACCAGGTGCCGCCCAATTCCACCATCGACGCGGTAGAAAAATGCGCCGCCCTGTCAACAAAGAAGGGTTGCGACATGTATATCGCCGTCGGGGGGGGCAGCGTCATCGATACGGCCAAGGTGGCCAATCTCCTGTCCGCCAAAGGGGGCCGCCTCCAGGATCGTATGGGGGCCTATCTTCTCGATAGCGATGAAACCCTCTTTCCAGCCATCGTCATCCCGACAACCGCCGGAACCGGATCGGAAGTCACCAAAGTGGCCGTGATCGCGGATCCGGACAATGACGTAAAACTGCCCTTTGCCGAAGCGCAATTTCTGCCGCAACTGGCCATTTTAGATCCCACCATGACGGTCTCCATGCCGGGTAAACTAACGGCCATAACCGGAATGGATGCCCTTACCCATGCCATCGAGGCCTATGTGGACAAGGAGTGGTCGCCGGCATCGGATGCCTTGGCCCTGCACGCGATCACCCTCATTTCGGGAAACATCCTGCAGGCTTGCGCCAAGCCTAACGATTTGCAAGCGCGAGGCGCCATGCAGGTGGGTAGTTTTTTGGCCGGCGTCGCTTTTTCACACTCCATGGTGGGGATGGTGCACGGAATCGCCCACGCCCTCGGCGGGGTCTATCATATACCCCATGGCCTGGCCAACGCCTTGATTTTGCCGGAAGTCATGGCCTACCACCTTGAGGCCAGGATCGATCGCTACGCCGATATCGCCCTTGCCATGGGGATCTCCTTTCCGCAGGTGGTGGGTCAGAGCCGAAGCCTGTTGCGCTCCTCGCGACTGGATGTCTTCTCCAAACTGGCCAGCCTGTCAACTGTCGATTCGCTCAAAGAATTGGTCACGACGAGTTCTCACCAGGCACGCTACAAACTCGCCTCGGCGATCGGCAGTTTCGGGTTCATCGACACATGGGTCCGTGGTCAGGCTGCCCAGGCTGCAGTTGAGAAGATCCGTTGCC